>NZ_JBFXHE010000309.1:0-5297 GCF_050177295.1 Desulfobacter sp. | reverse complement strand
AAATGCAGACGAGCAGATCGCGCGGCTCAGGCAAGCACTGATCCAAAATGCCGAATGCGGCACAACCCACTATAACCTGGCTGTTGCGCTGATTGGCAAGCAGGAGTTTGCGGAAGCAGTAAACGTGCTTCATGACGCCATTGAGTGCAGCCCAAGCCTGGCCGAGGCCTATGTGCAACTTGGCGGCCTGTGTCTGCAGCGTGGTGACCTTGAGGGATGTTTCCGGTTCAACCAGCAGGCCACCAAGGCCCGGGCCGGCTTTGCCGAAGGCTATGGGAATATGGCCTTTGTCCTGCTGCAGCTGGTGAACGGCAAGGATGCCAAGGAAGATGAGGAAAAAGTGGATAAGGCAATTAAAAATTTGAAAAAAGCCATTATTCACAATAAGAATTTCATTCAGGCATATACGACTCTGGGCACTGCCTATTTTATGAAAGGATTGGTTGAAGAGGGGATCAAGGCCAACCTCCAGGCTCTGTCCGTAGAACCCAAATTCCCCATTGCCCATAACAACCTGGCCGTGGCCTATCTTGAACTTGAAGATTACAAACGGGCCATTGAGCATTGTGATATTGCCGTGGATTTAGGTTTTGAAGTCAACCCGGCACTGCTGGATGAGCTTGCCCCCCACCGGAACGCATAATCACACCTGCGATGACAGGTTTTTATTGACATGCGGACGTATAAATTCTATATCAGCTATGTTATTTTGCTCATAATGTATGATTCAAAACGTTTATTTCTCACTAACGTTTTGAAATGATAGGGAAAAAGAATATTGATGGAAAGTTTGGAAAAATCTTTTCATTGTTGCATGTAAATCAACTTTTAACGGAGGTAAGTAAATGGCGAAGCATAAAACTCCTTTACTGGACGAGCTGGAATCCGGCCCGTGGCCTAGCTTTGTTTCTGACCTGAAACAGCAGGCAGAAGTCAGAGCCAAAAACGAAAAAGGCGTTGAATTTCAGATCCCCCAGGATTGCGTAGATGATCTTCTTGGTGTTTTGGAACTTTCTTACAAACATGGACGTACCCACTGGAAACACGGCGGGATCGTCGGTGTATTCGGTTACGGCGGCGGCGTTATCGGTCGTTACTGCGACCAGCCCAAGCTGTTCCCCGGTGTTGAGCATTTTCACACCATGCGCGTAAATCAGCCCTGCGGTAAGTACTACAGCACAGAATACCTGAGAAAACTGACGGATCTGTGGGACTTCAGGGGGTCCGGAATTACCAATATGCATGGCGCCACCGGCGATATCATTCTTCTGGGTACCACCACTCCCCAGCTTGAAGAAGTGTTCTGGACACTGACACATGACTTCAACCAGGATCTGGGCGGTTCCGGCTCCAACTTAAGAACCCCGGCTGACTGCCTTGGTCAGTCCAGATGTGAATATGCCTGTTACGACACCAGCGCACTTTGCCATTTCCTGACCAACGAGTATCAGGATGAGCTGCACCGTCCGGCTTTCCCCTACAAGTTTAAATTTAAATTTGACGGCTGCCCCAACTGCTGTGTTGCCTCCATCGCACGTTCCGATATGTCCTTCATCGGTACCTGGAAAGACGACATCCGCATTGATCAGGACGCGGTTAACAAATATGTTGAAAACGATCCGGCTTATCCTGCCAATGCCGGTGCCCATAAAGGTAAAGACTGGGGCCCCTTTGACATTGAAAAAGAAGTTACCGGACTTTGCCCCACAGGCTGCATGAAGTTCGAAAACAAAAAACTGACTATTGACAATGCCAACTGCACCCGCTGCATGCACTGTATCAATGTTATGCCCAGAGCCCTTAAGGTTGGTAAAGAGACTGGCCTGTCCATTCTTTGTGGGGCCAAAGCGCCGATCCTTGATGGTGCCCAGATGGGTTCTCTGCTTGTTCCTTTCATTGAAGTTAATCCTGACAATGATTACGAAGAAATTACAGCAGTTATTGAAAGTGTCTGGGATTGGTGGATGGAAGAGGGCAAGAACCGTGAACGTCTTGGCGAGCTGATCATGCGTCAGGGCTTCCAGAAACTTCTGGAAGTGACCGGCATTGAAGCGATGCCCCAGCATGTTGCCTACCCGAGAACCAACCCCTACATCTTCTGGAAAGAAGACGAAGTGACTGGTGGCTGGGAGCGTGACGTTGAAGACTACAGAAAACATCACTTAAGATAAAATAGGGAGAATCATAATGGCATTTATTTCTACAGGGTATGATCCCGGGAAACCGATGGAAAATAGGATCACCGACATCGGTCCCAGAGACTACAACGAATTTTATCCTCCTGTGATCGCAAACAATAAAGGCAAATGGTCTCATCATGAAATTCTTGAGCCCGGCGTACTGGTACACGTTGGCGAGTCAGGAGATGAGGTATATACCGTAAGGGTTGGCGGCTGCCGCCTGATGTCCACCTCGCACATCAATGAAATCTGCGATATTGCAGACAAACATTGTGACGGATATGTTCGTTTCACCACCCGTAATAACATTGAGTTCATGGTTGATTCCAAGGACAAAGTAGAACCTTTGAAAAACGATCTGGCTTCCAGAAAGTTCCCCGGCGGTTCCCATAAATTTCCCATCGGCGGTACGGGTGCCGGTATCACCAACATCGTTCACACCCAGGGCTGGATTCACTGCCACACCCCTGCAACAGATGCCTCCGGTACTGTAAAGGTTACCATGGACGCCCTGTTTGATGATTTTCAGCAGATGAAAATGCCGGCCCAACTCCGTGTTTCCATGGCCTGCTGCCTGAACATGTGTGGCGCGGTTCACTGCTCTGATATCGCCATCCTCGGTTATCACAGAAAACCGCCAATGCTTGATCATGAATACCTGGATAAGGTTTGCGAAATTCCCCTGGCTGTTTCAGCCTGCCCTACCGCAGCCATTAAACCTGCCAAAGTGACCCTGCCCAACGGTACTGAAGTAAAATCAGTTGAGGTTAAAAACGAACGTTGCATGTACTGCGGTAACTGCTACACCATGTGCCCCTCCATGCCCCTTGCCGACACCGAAGGTGACGGTATTGTTCTCATGGCTGGTGGTAAGGTGTCCAACCGTATTTCCGATCCCAAGTTCTCCAAGGTTGTTGTGGCCTTCCTGCCCAACGAAATGCCCCGCTGGCCGTCCATGACCGAGGCCATCAAAAAGATTGTTAACGCCTATTCAAACGGCGCCAACAAATATGAACGTCTGGGCGACTGGGCAGAAAGAATTGGATGGGAAAAATTTTTTAGTGCTTGTGAACTTGACTTCACCCACCACCTGATTGACGATTTCCGTCAGCAGGCATACATGAGCTGGCGTCAGTCCACTCAGTTTAAATTCTAGTTCAAAGAAACGAATTTGGGTTTAGGCGTTATTTAATATTTGGATGAACCGGGGCACTTTTTGTTCTCCGGTTCATCCCTTTCAACTAAAGGAGTCTAACATGGCAAGCGATCTTTTAAACGATAAGGAAGCAGCCCAGAAAGCCGTTGTTGACTGGCTTGAGAAAAAGGCCGGCAGCAAAACCAAATTTTATGTTAAAGACTTTTATAAGATCTTTCCCGATGACAAACCCCGGGAAATCAAAAAAGTTGTCAACAAAATGGTTGAAGAAGGCATCCTCGAATTCTGGTCATCCGGATCCACCACTATGTACGGTCTGAAGGGTGCCGGTATCCAGCACTCCTCCGAGGGCGAAGCATAGAAAATCTATTTCGCTTAATTCATGACTGTCAGTAGGGAAAAGATTCCTGGAGTTGTCATTGCCGGACTCAGGGGTGGTTCAGGCAAGACAATAATATCCCTTGGGATAACTGCTGCATGGAGAGCCCGGAATATAACAGTGGCCCCGTTTAAAAAAGGCCCTGACTATATTGACGCCGGCTGGCTATCACGGGCAGCCGGTCGCCCCTGCTATAACCTTGATACCTATCTGTGCGCCCGGCCGGTCGTACAAGCCTCTTATCTTACCCATTCTCAATCCTGTGATATTGCCATGGTCGAGGGGAACCGCGGCCTTTACGATGGTATTGACATGGATGGTACCACCTCCACAAGCGAACTTGCCAAGCTGCTGGATTTGCCGGTGGTACTGGTGCTGGACTGCACCAAATCCACCCGTACCATGGCTGCTGTGCTCATGGGCTGCATGCAGTTTGATCCGGATATCAATATTTGCGGGGTTATCCTTAACCGTCTGGCAGGGAAGCGCCACGAGGGAAAAGTTCGGGCAAATATTGAACGGTTTTGCAGTATCCCGGTTCTTGGTGCAGTACCCAAGCTTAAGCAGGAAGATTTTCCTGAACGTCATATGGGACTTGTCACTTCCGAAGAACACGAAGAAAGCGATGCGTCCCTGGCCCGGGCAAGGCAGGTGGCCTTGGATAATATTGATATTGATGAACTGTTCCGGCGGGTCACTTCGTTTAAGGGGAATGGCATGCCGCTTGTTGACAGCGCACGGCAGGAAGCCATTCCGGAAGTTAATACGGGAAAAAATTTAAAGGCGGCAACGAATAACTTTAATGTAACCCCCAATGTTACCATTGGC
Source organism: Desulfobacter sp. (assembly GCF_050177295.1). Lineage (NCBI taxonomy): Bacteria > Pseudomonadati > Thermodesulfobacteriota > Desulfobacteria > Desulfobacterales > Desulfobacteraceae > Desulfobacter > Desulfobacter sp. Next base: position 754 of record NZ_JBFXHE010000309.1, on the reverse strand, counting down.
ATTGTCCGGGATTCCGCATTTCAGTTCTATTATCCGGATAATCTTGAAGCCTTAAAAGATCTGGGTGCCCGGATTAAATTCATCAGTCCTTTATCCCAGTCCGACATCCCCGACGTTGACGCCATTTACATGGGCGGCGGCTTTCCTGAAACCCATGCAGCCCAGCTGTCTGCCAATCAGGCGTTCAGGGATAATTTAAAAGCTCTGTCCCGTAACGGCCTTCCCATTTATGCCGAATGCGGCGGCCTGATATTTCTTGGCGAGAGCATCTGCCTTGATGGTGTGGTCTACCCCATGACCGGCATTCTGCCCTTGCGGTTCGGGCTGTCCAAACAGCCCCAGGGTCATGGCTACACTGAAGTTGAGGTGGTGAATGAAAATCCCTTTTATGCCAAAGGAGATGTGCTGCGCGGCCATGAATTCCGGTACTCCAAAGTACTGTCCATTGATTATCATGATACTGCCATGGCATTTAAAATGACCCGGGGCAAGGGTATTCTTGAAAAAAAGGACGGATTTTTCAAAGACAATACCTTTGGCACCTACACCCACATCCATGCCCTTGGCACCACATGCTGGGCACCCTCCCTGATTGCCCAGGCCAGACGCTTTAAATCCTTGGGACCGAAAATTTTATAATCAGCGGTCCTTTTTTCCCATACCCCACAGCCTCTTTGCTGCTAAATCAGATCCCTGGGCAGGGCATTTAACGATGTTATCCGTTTTCACAGGATAAACAGGATAAAATGGAGCC
>NZ_JBFXHE010000308.1:3707-5352 GCF_050177295.1 Desulfobacter sp. | reverse complement strand
TGAAAATGAGAACCAATTTTTTCAAATTTTCTGTTAATAGCCGGACTATTGACATAAAATTTGGGAGAATTGGGGCCATTTTCATGAGATTGCAGCCGATTCATCAATTACCAAACAAGCTCTTAGGACCCACGAGGCAAACACCACGCTTTTTTTAAATGCCTTGTGCTTAATTCAACTTCTTAAAAAGGAAAACGGCGCGTACCGCAATACGGAACTGTCCGATACCTTCCTTATTTCCCGGTCGATGCCCTTTCCCAAAGGGTATCGACCGGGGATATAAAGGCTGACTTCTTTCGGGCCTTGTATCTGGCAACTTTTTGCTCAAGCACGGATTACCGTTCAGGCTCTGTTCAAATAAAAATTTTGCTTGACGCAGGCCCGATTTTTTTGTTAACCACTGGATGAAATGAAAGTTAACCAAACATTGCCGGATAAAAGGCAAATGATTCTTAAGGTTTTGTACCAGTCGGGTGGTGAGCCTGTTTCCGGGGTCAAAATCAGTGAAGCTGCCGGGATTTCCCGGGTGGCGGTCTGGAAGCACATTAAAGCCTTGAAACAGGCTGGCGTGGATATTAAGGCCCTGCCAACGGGGTATGCACTTCAGGACCCTGGCAACCTGCTCTACCCTTTTTGTTTCCCAAAGAACATTCAGGACAAAATTTTCTATTTTCCGGAACTTGACTCTACCATGGACCAGGCCCGAAGAATGGCCCGGCAAGGGGTCCGGCATGCCAGCTGCGTCATTGCCGAAGTCCAGACAGCCTCCAGGGGCCGGCTGAACAGGCCGTGGGATGCTGCCCGGGGCGGGCTCTGGTTTACCCTGATCCTTAAACCGGATTTGCCGCCCCCCCTGGCCTGGACCGTGAATTTTGCCGCGTCTGCCTGCATGTCCGAAGTGCTGGCCGGTTTATTTGACCTGGATGTCCGTGTCAAATGGCCCAACGACCTGCTTCTCAAGGGCCGCAAGCTGTCCGGGATGCTGTCGGAAATGGAAACCCGGGCTGATATGGTGGATCTTTTGTTTCTGGGCATTGGCCTTAATGTAAACAATGAACCTAAATCAGATCAATACCAGGCCATTTCCCTGAAAACAGCCCTGGGAAAACCTGTTTCCAGAAAACAAGTCCTGATCCGGTTCCTGGATCTGTTTGAATCCCGGATTACCGCCGTTGATCCGGCCCGGATCATAAGCCAGTGGAAGGAACGGACCGCCACCATCGGCACCGAAGTCCGGGTTCAGACCCATGACCGGGTGTATGAGGGCAAGGCCCTGGATGTGGATGACACCGGTGCACTCATTGTCAAAGGACTGGACGGCATCACCCGGAAAATTATTTATGGCGATTGCTTTCATCCCTGAGATACCCCATTGAGATAAATGTAAAACCCATGGATGTTAAAGACGGTTGGGTCATGGGCCTGGCTCTTGTTTTTTCCGCTGGAATGCTTTGATAGCTTAGATTTTAAACTGATGAACAGCCGCAGTCAGCTTTTCAGTAACCTTGACCAGGTCTTTCACTTCTTCCAGTATGGTGTTGCTGTCCTGGCTGGCATCCTCGGCAGCCTGGTTTACATGGGTAATATCCTGGGCAATTTCATCGGTCCCGCCAGAAATCTGACGGACATTCTCGTTGACTTCCTG
>NZ_JBFXHE010000308.1:0-3607 GCF_050177295.1 Desulfobacter sp. | reverse complement strand
GCTACGGAGTGGCTGATGCCGTATGCAATAAGCGCAGAAAAAATTAAAACCGAAATAAGCCCGATGGCGATCAATTTTGTTTTTGAAATAGTGTGTTCCCTAATTTCTTTAAAAGAATCTAACAGCTCTTCTTTATGCGCTTCAACAATCTTGTCTATGATACCGGCCAGCTTCTCGGCGAATGGATCAAACTCCTCCATCATTGGGTTGCCTTTTTCCGGGCCGGCGTCAATATAAGCCTGGGCCATTTTTTTGCCCATGTCATAATAATCATCCAGGCTGTTTTTCATATCTTTAAGCAATGCGACCATCTCAGCTTCACCATATTTATCATGCTCAACAATGGAATGGTCAATTCTTTTAACAGCTTCTTTATAATAAATTTCCGCTTCCTTATATCCGTCATCATACCTTTGTGCAGCTCTTGTGGCAGATATGTCCGTGAGCCATTGCTGGATCTGCTCGATATCCCGTTTAATTTCAATGAAATTCAGGGTATGCGGCAGAATCTCATTTTTTACCCCTTCCAGCTCATAAATGGTTTTATTGTTAGAACGAATGGTCACAATGCCCACAATGACGAAAAAAATACAGACGATCCCAAAACCAAAGAAAAGTTTCAGCCTTATAGATAGATCATTGAGCTTCCCCATTTTTGTTCTCTCCCATTTTTTATTAGTTAAAATTTCGAGTAAACTATTTTCCAATCCCCATTTTTTTCTGTCCATAGGTCTTGAACTTTTCAAGCACGGTGTTCATCTCTTCATCCGGCAGAATAACGGGATTTCCGATACTTTTGGTCTGATAATAAATCCGGGCCACGAATTCGATCTCTTCGGCAGCGGCAAAGGCTGTATCCATGGTGGGTCCGACTGCCACAAGTCCGTGATTGGCAAGCAGCAAGGCGTTATAATCCCCAATATATTCGGCTACTATTTGCGCCAATTCCGGTGTACCAAAGGTGGCATAGGGTGCCAAGGGCACTTTTTTCCCTGCAAACCCCACAAGATAATGCACCGCCGGGATTTCCCACCCCAGGCAGGCCATGGTAACCGCATATGGGGAGTGGGTGTGGACAATGGCCTGTACATCCTTGCGCCGGTGATAAAGGGAGAGGTGAAACCCAATCTCGCTTGAAGGCCTGGCCTCTCCATCCATGACATTTCCCTGCATATCGGTGAGAACAACATCCCGGGGCTGTAATGCCGCGTATTCGATCCCGCTGGGACTGACTGCCACCTTTCCGGAATTCCTGTCAATAATGCTCAGATTCCCACCGGTACCCGTGGTCAGGCCTGATTCCAGCATTTTGAGGCCAAAACGCACAACAGCTTTTCTTTCATTTTCCAGTTCCATAAACGTCTCCATAACATCTGGATTCAGCTATATTATTATCATCCATAGTCCCACATGAGCCGTCAATGATAGAGGTTGATTCATTGAATTTTTTTGTACAGGAAAACCCCAAATATTCTTAACTGGAACTTTGAGCTTCATACCACGATTGCAAGAGGCCCCAATGTCGGTAGATTCTCTGGCATAATTATTCTAATAAGCCGAAAGTCTGAAATTTACAACAAATTCAGTTAATAATCACCTTTGTGTTTTTAACGGCCAAGACCTTAAATATGTCAGATTTTACCGGTTGAGTACAGAGATATATTACGACACGGTACTGCTCAACAAATTCAGATTTCACCTCACGGATACAGCCAAAATCCAGCAGCAGTCCCACGGACAAATCATCCCGGACCAGGAAATTGCCGGGATTGAGATCTGCATGTACCACATTAAGTTCATAGAACCTTTCTGATGCTGACTCATCTTCATGGCTCCTTTTCTATAACAAAGTCCTGTTAAATGCAGATCCTGGGACATGGTATTTTCTTTTTTCAGATTTTGCTTGAGCTTACGTGCGATTAATTCTATAAGACCAAGTGGTATTAACGTTAAGAACTTACATGGATGGCTGCCGGTTGTGGGGGTCATCCTGAGGATTATAACCTGATGACAACACTTTTTTTTTAGGAGGTTTTATGTCAACTCTTGTATTTGGTCACAAAAATCCGGATACTGATTCTGTAGTCGCAGCCATCGCACTGGCCGATCTGAAAAAAAGCCTTGGTGAAGACATCGCACCGGCTATTCAGGGCGACCTGAACCCTGAATCAAAATTTGTCCTGGACAAATTCAGTCTGGCTGCCCCTGAAGTTATCACCAGCTATGCAGGCAAAGATGTTTACCTGGTGGATCATTCCGACCTAGCCCAAAGCCCTGACGACCTTGGCGATGCCAATATTCTGGGTATTGTAGACCATCACAAACTGGGTGATGTAACCACCGGACAACCCCTGGAATGCTGGATCTGGCCTGTGGGCTGCACCTGCACTGTAATTGCTTCCATGTACGATTACTTCAATGTTGAGGTTCCCAAGGGCATTGCCGGTGCCATGCTGTGCGCCATCCTGTCCGACACTGTAATCTTTAAGTCCGCCACCTGTACAGACAAAGACAAAGAAGTATGTGCAAAGCTGTCTGAAATCTGCGGCGAATCCGATCTTGACGCCCTGGGTATTGAAATGTTCAAGGTAAAATCTGCTGTTGAAGGCACTCCGGTCCGTGAACTGGTTATGCGCGACTACAAAGACTTCAAGATGGGTGGTTCCGGCATTGGGTGCGGTCAGCTCGAACTGGTTAACCTGTCCATCGTTGACGGCATCAAGGCTGATCTTGAAAAAGACATCCGTGATCTGAAAGCAGAAAAAGGCCATCACACTGTACTCTTGATGCTCACCGACATCATGAAGGAAGGCACCGAGCTTCTCGTTGCTTCTGATGACGAAACTGTTGTTGAAAAAGCCTTTGGTGAAAAACCCGTCAACGGCAAATGCTGGCTGCCCGGCATCATGAGCCGTAAAAAACAGATTATTCCTTTTCTTGAAAAAGTATTTGGTTAGTCTGTAATTCAAGGGCTTTTGGTGTTTTGCCAAAAGCCCTGCCCTTCACCCCAAACAATCCGTCCCCCACACCCATGGGTGTTTTCGATTATTCCCACAGCACGGAATGCCCGGGTCCCCGGATGGATTTTATTCCCCCGCTCGCGGGTAATTGGTTCCTGGCAGGACAATTAATAGTAATCCTCAGTTCTCTGATTCTTTGATTTAGGAATTCCAGGGACACCATGAACACATATTTTTAACCACGAAAAGCTCGAAGGAACAAATGGGGACAGGTACATAATGCTTATTCCCTTTTAATACCGAAAATTCTTTTGAGAAGGCGTTTGATTGAAATATCTTTTTGCCGGACCACCTCATTTAGAGTGACAAGGACTTCCAGCATGCTCATGAGGATTTCGTAGTCCTTGTCAAAAAGAGTTTTGTCCTGAAGTTCATGGACGTCCAAGCGCTTTACAGCATCATTTGTGTAGGATTTCCCGGGAACACGCCATGGGTATCGTTCTGTTGTTGTCGGTTCGTTGTCGCATTCTAAGCATTGAGTGCGACGTGGCCGAATTTTTAAATACACTTTTCGTCCAAGAATCGGCAAGTGCCTAATCGTTATCCATTCATCATAACCGATAAAGCGTTGAGTTTCTCTTCCACAT
>NZ_JBFXHE010000307.1:0-5360 GCF_050177295.1 Desulfobacter sp. | reverse complement strand
CCAAACTGACGCCGGCCCTGATTATTGCCTGCGCCACGCTTGGGCTCTTTGCAGTCCTTTTAACTCCCCGGGAGGAAAATCCCCAGATCATCGTACCTGGTGCACAGGTTCAGGTCGTCTGGCCCGGCGCATCCTCCGGCGAGGTCGAGGAACTGGTGCTCAGGCCGCTGGAAAGTATAGTCCAGCAAATACATGGAGTCGATCATACCTATGGTGTTGCAGTGAATTCCGCCGCTGTCCTTGTGGTCGAATTTATCGTTGGCGAAAACAAAGAAGACTCTTTGGTCAAACTCTACGACCGGGTGTTGGGGCAAAGGGATAAATTGCCTGATTCAGCCCAACTCCCCCTGATAAAAAGCGTTGATATTGACGATGTTCCTATCCTGACCGTCACCCTGGCATCTGAGCAATATAACGATTACGCGCTGAAAAGAATTGCCGACCGGATGGTGGATAAAATCAGGGGAATTCCCGAGGTCTCGGACGTGTACGTTAAGGGCGGCGCTCACCGCGAGCTTAGAATAGAACTGGAACCGGAAAAACTTCAATCATACGGCACCACGCTTGACCAGGTCAAAGCCCTGATAACTGCCGGAAATGTTGCCGCCCCCATGGGCAGTGTAGTTGTTGACAGCAGGAACAGAGACGTCTTTCTTGATGGCTTTATCTCTTCGGCAGATGACCTTGGAAAGCTCATTGTTGGAAATTATCAAGGGCGCCCGATTTACCTTGGTGATGTTGGCCAGGTCATAGACGGCCCGCCAAATGAAAGAAAGGATCTGAGCCGTTTTGCTTTCGGGCCTGGTGATAAGCGTTTTGCCAAATACCGGCAACCGGAAGTTCCTGCGGTATCCATAGCGGTTGCGAAAAAAAAAGGAACAAATGCTGTCTTTGTCGCAGATGATGTCATCAAGCGTATAAGAAGAATGCAGGATCAGTTTGTGCCTGCGGATGTCGATGTGGTGATCACCCGTGATGACGGAAAAAAGGCAGACGATGCAGTATCACTTTTAATAGAGCATTTGGGTATTGCCATTTTTGTTGTTTTCGTAACCACTATGTTCTTTCTTGGTATCAAGGAGGCATGTATTGTGGGGATTACGGTTCCCCTTACCCTCTCCCTTGTTCTTGGTGCCGACTTTTTTTGCGGGCCGACCATTAACAGGATCACCCTTTATGCCCTGATCCTTTCTCTGGGGATGATGGTTGATGCCGCAATCGTTGTTATCGAAAACATTCACAGGAGAAATGAGACCATTGGCAGCGGAGATCCAACCCAGACTGCTGTGCTGGCCACCAATGAAATAGGGAATCCGACCAATCTGGCAACCTTTGCAGTAATGATCGTCTTTCTCTCCATGGTTTTATTGACAGGGATGCCGGAGCAATACTTTTTTCCGGTCCTGTTCAATGTGCCGATATCCATGCTGGCATCCATCATTGTTGCCTACATTGTTGTCCCCTGGGCAACCAATAAATGGATCAAACCGCATAAGGCAGTTCATCTATCTGGTACAAAGCAAAAAAAATTTACCATCCAGTCGTTATTTAAAAACGGGTTAATCCGTATTCTGGACAGACCCGAGTCCTATAAATGGGTCTTTTTTATTGTTTTGCTGGTTATTGGCCTGTCCATATTTCAGCCTCTGTGGCAGTTCATTCGTCCTGCCGGTATTAAAGGGCCGCAATCGTGGTTTGGTGTGGAAATGGGCATGCTGCCCAAGGATAACAAAAACACCTTCAATATAACCATAGATATGCCGGAAAACTCCTGTGTGGAAGTTACCGACCAGCTCACCAGAGAGATTGGAACGCTCTTGCGGCAGATACCTGAAGTCAGAAATTACCAGGTTTGGGTCGGGACATCGGGCATTCCTGATATGGTAAGTTTTCTTCGGGGAACAGCAGCCAAAAAGGGATCATATGTGGCAGAGATCCGGGTAAATCTGACGGACAAAAAAATCCGCAAAAAAAGTTCCATTGAACTCGTAAGAGAGTATCGGCCTGCTTTTCTTCAGGCAGCCAGAAAATTTCCCGGAGCAACTGTACAACTGGTGGAAGATCCGCCGGGACCGCCTTTGCAATCCACGGTTCGGGCTGAGATATACGGGCCGGACCTAAAGCTGCTACGTACCTTATCAGGCCTTGTCTTCAGCGAATTTGAAAAGACCTATGATATGGCGGAAACAACGGATACGGAACCTGTTGATATTTTTCAGTACCACCTTGTGGTCGATAGAGAAAAGGCCATGCTTTCCGGGCTGACCACCGGGGAAATAGCTCTTGCGCTGCACCGGTTGATAGACGGAGAACAGATAGGGGTTGCCCATATTGAAGATGAAAAAAATCCCATCCCCATCAGCCTGAAAATACCACGGCGCTTTCAGGTTCACCCGGAACTTCTAGCAAGGGTGTTAATTAGCAACCGGCAAGGGAAACAAATTCCCCTTTCCGAGCTTGTGAGAAGCACGCCATCCGCCGTAGACAGACCGATACGTCACAAAGATAACGTCAGGGTAACCTATGTGGGAGGTGAGCTTGGCTCTACCTCGCCTGTGTATGCGGTTCTGGGTCTGAACAAAAGATTAAAAAGGATCACCCTGGAAGACGGCAGCAGACTCACCACGGGAAACCTGGGGCTGATTGAAGATATCGCCAACCCACTGAAGGGGTATACCGTTCTCTGGGAAGGTGAGATGAGAATGACAATGGATGTTTATCGTGAGCTCTTCTCCGCTCTTACCCTGTCCCTGCTTGTCATTTATTTTCTGCTTGTGGCATACTATAGGTCCTTTGCGCTGCCCCTGATTGCCATGATATCTATCCCTTTGGGTGTAGCAGGAGTTTTCCCGGGCCACCTCATAATGCATCAGCAGTTTAGCGCACCTTCAATAATAGGCCTTCTGGCTCTTTCCGGGGTGGTGGTCAGAAGTTCACTGTTGATTATAGATTTTACCCTTCAGCATATCGCCGACGGCAAATCCATCAGAGATGCGGTGGTCCAGTCAGTGGAAATGCGTACCCGTCCGATCATTCTCACAGCCCTGGCCGTTATACTGGGGATTGCAATAATGCTCACTGACCCGGTGTTCGGTGGGCTTGCGACAACCCTTATCTTTGGGACAGCAGTATCAACAGTTATGACCCTGATTGTCATTCCCCTGATATTGTATCTGTACCTGACAGGCAGGGAAAAGTGTTTGGGAAAATAAATGAAAACCACCAAAAAGAATAACAGGTTATTGCGCATTGTTCTTACCTTGATAGTGATACTGCCTGGGATCGCATCAACTGCGTCCTCGGAAACCCTGCAAGACGCATGGAAACAAGCGTTAGGTGAAAACAGGGGGTATCGATCGACTCAGCAAAATGCTGAAGCGGCTGCAAGTACTGTGGATGCGGCAAAAGCCCTGAAATGGGGCAGGGCAGATCTTTCCGCCGGATTTATAAAGATAGAAGATCAGCAGGCCCTGAAGGCAGACCTGATGGGACAGAATGTTTTGGTTCCTATCTTTGAGGAAGAGAGTCTTTCCTATGGGCTTATCGCCACCCTGCCAATTTATACAGGCGGACGTATAAGCGAGGGAATTGGGGCTGCGCAATCCCTGCATGCCGCTGCCCTTGATCAGGTGTCCACCCACGAGCAGAACTTAAAAATGAAGGTGGCTAACGCGTATGTCACCGTTCTGAGAGCAAAAAGAATTTTACGGCAGGCCCAGTCCCATGTTAAAAACCTGCAAGCTCACCAATATGATGTGGAGGGTCTGTATAAACAGGGAATGGTCATAGTCAGCGATAAACTTTCTGTTCAGGTTGCTCTTGCTGATGCACGACAAGGTGTGCTCAAGGCAAAAAACGGACTTGACCTTGCCAAAGCAGCATATAACAATCTGTTGATGAGACCGCTTGAAGCAGATGTTGCCCTTGAAGAAACCCAAGCAGTGAATGACTTATCCGATGCCTCCCTTGATGACCTTACCCTGATGGCACTGGAAAACCGTAAGGAATTACATACCTATGAAAACAGCATCACAGCTTTGGGGCACAAGAAAAAAGTAATCCAGGGGGGAAAACTTCCCCAGGTTGGTATTATCGGCGGTTATCTCTACCAGGAAGATGACTATCTGGAAAATGAAGGGAACTGGATGGTGGGGGTTCAAGTCAAAATGAACTTATTTGACGGAAGGGAGAAGACATATAAGGAGCAGGCTGTCAGCAGGCAGGTTCGAGCTCTTCACAGCAAATTATCAGAATTAAGAGCCCTCATTTCTCTGCAGGTTCGTCAGGCATGGCTGGATAAAATTGAAACCGGAAAAAGAATCAGGGTGACTGAAGAGGCGACCGCCCTTGCTGAAGAGAACCTCAAGGTTGTCAGGGACAGGTATGTCAACGGTTTCACCTCTCACACAGAAGTACTTGATGCTGAAACCCTGAGAGTAAACAGTCAAACAAACGCAGCAAATGCATTTTACGACTGGATTCTTGCCCGTTTTTGTCTCAAGTACTCTCTTGGAAGGTTATAGAGAGGGCATCAATGAAGGGAATAGGGATCATAGCTCCCGTCTTTAACAACATAACTGATATGTACACCACCTATCAAAAACAGGTTAAAAAAGGAAGGAACAAAATCAATGAAAAAATTATTTGAAGACGTAAAAAAAGACATGGAACAACTGAAAGATGAAATAAGGCTTCAGGCCCATCTCGGAAAGGTGGAAGCCAGACAGGAATTTGAAAAGCTGGAAAAAAAGTTCGATGATATAGTGGCAAGAGTAAAGCCATTTACAGATGAGGTGGAAAAGACGGCGGAAAAGACAGGAGCTGCTCTAAAAATTGCGGCTGAAGAGTTAATGGTTGGAATGGACAGAATACGCAAGCTTATCAAGTAACAACTTGATTCGTAGACGCATGGTACATATCTAATCAATCAAGCAGTTGAAACGCAATACGGGTCGCGTTTATACCATCAGTGCGACGTTTGCGAAGTATGGGGCTTGGTTGATTGTAAATTATCCCCTGGGTCAGGATAGATGTCGGTGTGCCAAAAACGCAAGCCACGATGATTGCTTGCCGAAAGGACACTATATATGAGCCAAAGCTCGGTGTAATTCCTGCTCAATTTATTTCATCTGCGCTCCTAAGGCTTCAATATCGGGTGAATGAAATCCAACAGTTCATATCCCAAGACAATTGTTGGCAGGAAGCGGAACGACAATCGTCTTGACATCACCAAAATTATGTTTTAGAAAACCCTCCGTTTAAGTGACTGCTGAAATACTAAATGGAGGAGTATATGTCTGAACTTGAGACGCGTGTGGAATGTAAGAGCCTTCTTAAAAAAGTGATGAAGGCTGAAGAGA
>NZ_JBFXHE010000306.1:0-5368 GCF_050177295.1 Desulfobacter sp. | reverse complement strand
TGCGTCATAGCCTTCGGCAAACAGTTCGTCAACGGTGATGGTGGCACCGATGACAGTGTTACATTCAATGTTTGCCCCCATTTTTTCAAGGGTGGCCACTTCGGATGCAACGATTTCCTTGGGCAGACGGAATTCTGGAATACCGTATACCAGAACCCCGCCGGGTTTGTGAAATGCTTCAAAGATGGTGACATCATGGCCCTTGGTCAGAAGATCGCCCGCAACGGTCAGCCCGGAGGGACCCGAACCGATAACCGCTACTTTTTTGCCGGTTTTTTTAGCCACAGCAGGCGCTTCACCGGTGCCGTGTTTACGTTCCCAGTCCGCAGCAAAGCGTTCAAGATAACCAATGGCAACGGGTTTTTCTCTTTTGCCGAGCAGGCATTTGCCTTCACACTGTTCTTCCTGGGGACAGACCCTGCCGCAGACTGCGGGAAGGGCATTCCGTTGCCAAAGTTTTCTGGCTGCAGCGGAAAAATCACCATCCGCTATGCATTTGATAAACCCAGGAATGGATACGGAAACCGGGCATCCATCCATGCAGGCGGGTTTTTTGCACTGCAGGCAGCGTTTGGCTTCGGTGATGGCCATCTCTTCGGTAAGGCCCAAGGGAACTTCCAAAAAATTTCTGCGCCTGACATCCGGGTCCTGTTCCGGCATCACTACCCGATCAACTGTTTCTTTTTTATCAACCATTTATTCCTCCATATATCCCAAGAACCGGGCGCGTTAAGTTGCATTGCATCTGCATTTGTTGTAAGCATCCATGGACTGCTTCTCAACTTGAGTATAGGATGCAAGCCGTTTGGCAAGTCCATCAAAATCAACCTGGTGACCGTCAAATTCGGGGCCGTCCACGCAGGCGAACTTTGTCTTCCCGCCCACAGATACCCGGCATCCGCCGCACATGCCTGTGCCGTCCACCATGATGGGGTTCAGGCTGACCATGGTCTTGACACCCTTTTCCTTGGTGATCAGGCTGCAGAATTTCATCATGGGAATGGGACCGATGGCCACAACCAGGGCAATGTCCTCTTTTTCAATGGTTTCCTTGAGTACATCCGTTACAAATCCGTGATGGCCCATGGAGCCGTCATCGGTGCAGATATACAGGTGATCAGAGGCTTCCCGCATCTTTTCTTCCAGGATGAGCAGGTCGTAACTCCTTGAACCCAGAATGGCTGTGACCTCATTGCCGGCAGCTTTCATTGCCCGTGCAATGGGGTGCAGTACGGCAATGCCGGTGCCGCCGCCCACGCAGACAACTTTTCCTATCTTGTCAATATGGGTGGGCGCACCCAAAGGACCGATGAGTGCAAAGTATTCTTCGCCGACCTTCAAATCTTTGAACCGGGCCGTGGATTTGCCAACGACCATGTAAATGATGGTGATGGTGCCTTTTTCAGGATCCGTGTCCGCCATGGTCAACGGGACGCGTTCGCCGGTCTCGTCTGCCTGAAGAATGACAAACTGGCCGGGTCTGGCCTTTTTGGATATACGAGGTGCTTCTATTTCGTTGAGGATAATGGTTCCCTGGGCCAATTCCTCACGATGCACTATTCTTGCCATTATTATCCTCCGTATTTGAGTTTGGAATCATCTCAACTTTATGGCATTGAGGGCAAACGTCCTTAATCAATTTCATAACGGGTTATCTTATTGATCACTTTGCCTAAAATCAAGTAGAAACCCGTTATGGAATAATACATAATTGATTTAATCCCTGTACCCCGGCTTTAAATTACATGGATAAAGTTTTGTAAAAAACAGTCGGGCCAGTATCAAATAAGGTTTTCAAAATAATCCGGAGTGATGACATCCCCGATTTTTTTCTTCAGATCCAGAAGCGCAGATTTTTGTGCTGCCAGGATTTCAAACAGTTTTTCCGGAAGGTTCTCTTCCTTTGCATATGCTTTTTCCTGAAGTTCAATGCGCTGGATGATTTTTACCGTGTACAGGGCAAACTGCATGTCATAAAGGGATCTGGGATAGTCCTTGTCAATGATTTGCCCGAACAGTCCGGCCAGATCATTGTAGCGGGGCAGGTTGCCAATGGGGGTGCACAGGTATCCGACTTCGTTATGGGCATATCTTTCCAGCCAGGCCAGCCATACTTTGACATCCCGTTTTTCCCCGAGAAGCTTGCCTGAATCGCCGCCCCTGGCCCGGTGGGTCAGAAAATAGTTCAGGCCTGCCATCACCGGCCTGAAAGGCTCCCTGATGTCCGGGTTGTTGAAGAATTTGAACTGGGCATCCATGTAATCGCCCAGGGCACCGGGGATAAAAGGGGCGTTGGCCCAGGGGGCACGTTTAATGCCTGTGACCCCGACCTCTGTGGACGTAGTCTCAGATACAATACAGGCACCGATGACAACGCCGGCATCCGGGGTCTTTGCCACCCACACCGGCGGCATGGTGTCCGCGTCCCTGCCTGAATATGTAAATATCCGTGTCACCACCCCTTCGGGATTGGCTGCTTCAGGCGAGAAGTTATCCAGGTTTTCCGAGGCCAGGGTGCACCTGGAATTGGAATGGGACATACGGATAGGCTCTGCCTTGTCATTGGTTTTGCCCTGGTGCCATTCGCCCTGGAAGTTGATTCCTTTTTCCGGGGCAGGTTCCATATTGCCAACCCAGTGGGGTTTGAGATTTTCGTCAATAAGGACATTTGACCAGATCACTTCGTGGCCGGGCTGCCGCAGTACTTTCATCAACAACGGATCCCCGTCAACATTTAGACCCTCCACAATCCCGAATATCCCGTTTTCCGGATTGATGGTGCGGATGCTGCCGTCTTGGGCAATCCACATCTGGGCCAGGTCATCACCTATAAATACATTGCCGGCCATGGCAGTGGTGGTTTTTCCGCATCCGGAAGGGGCCGCGCCTGCACACCAGGTCGTTCGGCCGCCGGGGCCGCCGATGCCCGTAATAAACATATGTTCGGACAACTCCCTGCCCCGGTCCTGGTATACGGCTTTGTCCACGGCAAATCTGTGATTGCCCTTTTTAAGCAGCAGGGTATTTCCGGCATAGGTGCATTTCCAGGCATAGGTGGTCTGGTATTTCCGGTCCATGAACACCCGGGCATGGGGAAGATCCTCGGTACGGTTCAGGCCTTCGGAGTGCACATTGGTGAAAAAATATCCCTTTTGCGTAACTTCGCGGTCGAAATCATCAAAGGCGTTTCGGTAAAGCAGCTCTGCGCTGTGGGATATATAGGCAGAGGATGTGATCTCTAAGGCAGGGTTGGCTACAGGGGAGCCCACAGGCCCTCTCATGTAAAATCCCACAATCATGGTCAGATTTTCCATGATGCCGGACATGTTGTCTTCAATCTCTTGTGCGGCTTTTTCGGGGGGCATGCGGTTGGCAAGGCTCGATACCAGATCCTGGGGTTCGGCAATGTAATAGGTGCGGTCCACGATCCTTCCCTGCTCACCGGCCAGGTCAAAATGGATGGTGTGCCCCGCCATGGCAAGGGTGCGTTCCTCGCCCTTTTCAAGGGCAATTTTCCGGATGGCATCCTTGTCTTCATCTGATCCGGTATTGATAAATATTTTTGACGGCCTGCAAAGGGCAATGGCGTTGGCGATGCGGATCCGTACATCCGGATGCTTGATCCTGGCAATCTTGGCGGATTGTGTGCTGTCAAGTTTTAATTTAAATAGATTTTGGGCCTGGTCGGGAGTAGTGATTTTCCCAAGGGTATTTAAAGGATCCATAGGTAATAATTTAAGTCCAAATGATGTTTAGGATTGTCAAAGTTCAAAGGCTTGTGTCTATCATTTAATCTAGGAAAATTAAATAAAATATTACAATTTGGTTAAAAAAAGAAAATATGCCCGGGAGCAATAAATTGTGATAAAATTATGGCGTTGGATAAAGAAACAATAATGTCGGGAGGCAGTTTATGACACATATATTTGCAGATTTGCATAATCACACCACTGCATCTGACGGGGATTTTTCTCCCGGAGATCTGGTGGTCCGGGCCGCGAACATGGGGATCAAGGTTCTGGGGGTGACCGACCATGATACCCTGGATGGACTCGAATCTGCACTGGATGCAGGAAAAACACAGGGCATAGAGGTCTTTCCGGGTGTTGAGATTTCCGTGCGCTTCAAACGGGCATTTTTTACGGGTACCCTGCACCTGCTGACCTATTTTTCAAGCGCGCGGTTAAAAGATTCAGGGTTTGTCACGCGGTTTAAAACCCTTCTGGCCGCAGGAAGGGGCCAGAGTCTGGTCCGGGCAAGAATTGAAAAGATCAACGAGGTGTTCGGTCCTTCCGGGCAATTCCCTTTATTGTCAAGGGATCTTGCTTTTGAAGATATTGCCGCATATTCGGCCAATGCTTCCCGCCGCCATTTTGCCATGGCCCTGGCCGAGAAACTGAGTATTTCGGACAAAGATACCATTACCCGGATCATCGGCAATGACAGTCCTGCCTACCTTCCTTCGGGGGTGGACCTTGAACAGGTGAAAGGTTTTCTAAAAACTGAACCTGTTGTCGCAGTGCTGGCCCACCCGGCTGCCGGCTCTTTTCCCGGGGAAGGGCATTACAAGGAGGTGCTGCCGCCCCTGGAAACCGTGGCACGTCTGCTGCCCGAGGTTCTGGATGCCGGTGTCAAAGGCCTTGAGGTCCATTATCCGGGCCATGCACCGGAACATAAGGCACTGCTTCTGGCCTGGGCGCAAAAATATGACCTGCTTGTCACCGGCGGTTCTGACTGTCATGACAGCGCCAACCGTCCTTTGGGGGCAGCCGGGGTCGGTGAACAGGAATTTATGCGGTTAAGGCAGGAGTTGATCTGCGTAGAAAAGAAAAGCAGATAACCGATCAATAAAGTTAAGATGATTCCAATTAAAACCATGAAGCGCTTATAAACGACGCTCAAATTCAGGTTCACTGGGTCTTATTTCCTCTTCAGTGCGTTTCTTGCCGTCCTGGTGTTTTTTGTTCTGGGGAGGATGCGTCTTGTGCTGATTGCGATTATTCTGTTCCTGCTTCATTTTGTTGCGGTCATGTTGACGTGGATCTCCGGTCCGCTTTCCTGGAGACTGTCTGCGTTGATCCATTTCATCACGCCGTTTGTCTTTTTGCATTGGGGCCTTTTTTGGCTGATACTTGTCATTATACCGTGGATCCTTACGTAGAGGATCGTTTTTCTGCCGGTATTTGTCATTCCCGCGGGGGGCCTTGGGGGGCTGATATTTTGGAGCCTTTGACGGATGATCATCGTGCCCATCGTATTTATGATCGCGGTGATCATTATTGAAATGGCGCCCCTTCCATCTGGTGTCCGATGGCCAGTGCGTACGGGGCAACGCGATCCAGTTTCCGCCTTTGGTTCTGCTATAGTA
>NZ_JBFXHE010000305.1:0-5394 GCF_050177295.1 Desulfobacter sp. | reverse complement strand
TTTCCGAACTGGCTTTTTCCTTTCATCTGACCTTTGAAATCGTTTACAAATCCATTGCCTTTTCACTGATCATGGGGTTTGCGGGCGGCCTGCTACCGGCACTGAGGGCGTCGCGCATGAATATCATTGAGGCATTACGGGCAAGTTAGGGAGGGGAAGTTTATTGCAAAATTTGTAACTATTTTTAAAAATCGGTTATGATTCGGATAGAAAACAGAAAATCAATTTAATTTTTTAATTTTATGACGGAGATAGTTAATGAGAATAACATTAAGATCAAAATTAATCATTGGTGGCGTGGTGGCAGCAATGCTTCCTCTGGTTGTCGTGGGATTATTTTCAATAAACAAATCCGCCTCTGCACTGGTTAATATTGCACAGGGACAGGCAACGCTCACCGCACAAAATCTTGCAACCATGGCAAACCTTTACATGGAACAGGAAATTGAAAAAAATCGAATACTGGCGTCTGAGCCTTTGATCCAAAAAATGCTTAATAACGCCGAAACTAAAAATATTGAAAGTAGTTTGTCTGAAACCTCTGCTGTTAAAACATATCTTTCAGATGTATATCAAAAAATCCATCAAAATTAGGATTGTATTTTTGTTACGAATTCATCGGGCCTCTTCCTTGTTTTAGCTGACGGCCATGGCGGAGAATCTATACAGAAAAAAATAAGTGTAGCTGATCGCAACTATTTTCAGACTGCCAAATCCGGTAAGATCACCATAAGTGAACCGCTTATTTCAAAGGTTAGCGGGGATTCTGTTTTTGTCATAGCCGTTCCTTTACAGGACAGTTCCGGGGCGTTTGCCGGTATTTTAGGATCGTCTGTAAAATTGGCGACTTTAACCGACAGAATTGCCCGGACTAAAATCGGCGAGACAGGTTACCCGTTTATGGTGGGTAACGACGGACTTTTTATCTATCATCCTGTAAAAGATTATATTTCCCAAATAAATATAGAGACCCTTAAAGGGATGGATAGCCTTGCCAGAAGATTGCTGGCCCAGGAAACAGGTTTTGAGAAATATGTTTTTAAAGGGGTTGATAAGATTTGTGGATTTGCTCCTGTACCTGTGACAGGTTGGGGCATTGTGTTCACTCAGGATGAATCTGAATTTTTAGCATCTGTGGTTTCGATTCGCAATATAGTTCTTGCCGCGGGTTGCGTATTTCTTGTCCTGACAATTGTGGCTGTCCTGTGGTTTGTTAAAAGCATTATGGCGCTTCTGGGAAATGATCCGTCTGAAATCGCTCAAGTGGCCGACCAGATTGCGTCCGGTGATCTTACATATGAATTCAAAAACACCGGAAACCAGCTCTGTGGTGTGTATGCCAGTATGAAGCAAATGACGGACAATTTGAAAAATATGTTTGCGGACATTTCACAAGGGGTTCATATGTTGACATCGTCTTCCACGGAACTGTCGGCAGTGTCCCAGCATATGACATCCGGTGCGGAACAGTCTTCCCAGAAAGCCAATAATGTTTCTTCGGCCGTAGAAGAGATGGAAACGGCTATGAACAGTGTTGCCGCTGCCACAGAGCAGACCAGTGCGAACCTGCAGATGATTGTCGCCGCCGCAGAAGAGATGTCTGCAACCATCAATGAGATTACAACCAATACCGCCAAGGGAAGCCAGACAACGACCCAGGCCGTTGAAAAAGCCGAACATATTTCCGGAAAAGTGGATGCATTAGGCCGGGCAGCAATGGAAATCAGCAAGGTGACGGAAACCATCGCCGATATTTCCGCACAGACCAATCTTCTGGCATTGAATGCAACCATAGAGGCTGCAAGAGCCGGAGAGGCCGGTAAGGGGTTTGCCGTTGTGGCCGGTGAAATTAAGGAACTTGCAAAGCAGACTGCCCGTGCGACTGACGAAATCGGGTTGAAGATCGGCGAGGTTCAGACAACAGCCACTGAATCTGTGGACGCAATAAAGGAAATCCTTGAAATCATTAACGATATCAATTCAATTGTTACATCAGTAGCCTCTGCCATTGAAGAGCAGTCTGCCACAACCCAGGAGATTTCCAATAATGTCAGCCAGGCAGCCACCGGTGTTCAGGAGGTCAATGAAAAAGTCAATCAGACGTCCACCGTGGTAGCCGAAGTTGCCCAGGATGTCCACCAAGTAAGCCAGTCTGCAGACGAAATCACGGCCGGCACCAGGCAGATAAATGAAAATGTTCTGGAATTATCTAAACTTGCGGAAAATCTTAACAAGATGGTCGGCAGATTTAAGCTGTAAGCATAAAGGCACGCCCCTGCCGTTCTTTGGTCGGCAGGGCTTATTATAATAGATCGGCCACTGGCGCTGGCCACATAATAGGCCGGACCCGGTGCAGTTCATCATGCCCGGGTCCGGCAAGTATTTGATTAGTCAATCAGGATAAACTTGGACTGTTTGGCCGAGCAGATCGGACATTTTTCCGGTGCGGCGCCCAGTTCAATGTAACCGCAGACCGGACACAGGTAAAATTCGCTGACATCCAGATCCGGATGCTGGCCAACCGATGGGTGAGATATCAGCTGGAATAGTTGGTATTATACCATCGACTTGACCAGCCTTTACATTTTCCAATATGGTGACATTGTCTAATCTCAAAAACTGGATCATCGAGTATTAGACTACGGGTCCTCGCAAGATTAGGTGTCTGTACACATCTAAAGGTGTTCTCATACTTTACACATATTCTTTTAGTCGTAAGTTAACACGGTTAAAACAAAGTGCAGGCATAATGCCCGCATTATGAAACATCAATATATCGACCGCAAAACCCGGCAGGTCAGAACCGAAATCCTTAAAGCAGATCCCGTTATCAGTGCCATTTATTCGCCGATACGCGAAAAAGCCTCCTTTTTGTTTCGTCTGATAATTTCGGCCCGGATGTCCAGCCTGATCGGGGCTGTTTCCTATGATCTGCCTTTTTTGAACTCCCCGATGGATGCCGGGAAATTTTTGGCTGCCCACGGCATTGATTTAAGAGAGGTGGAAGGAGACCCTGCGAAACTGGATACCCTTCGAAAAGTTTTTGAACGCAAAATTCGGTACGAGCAGCTTCGTCCCATGCCGGAAGACGCCTATGCGGTAGTCTCTCCAGCTGATTCTCGTCTTCTGGTGGGGGCATTTTCAAAAAACTCAGCCCTTTTCATTAAAGGTAAGTTTTTTGATTTTTGTGAGCTTATCGGCCGGGATAAGCCCCGATGGCTTGACGCCTTTGACCAGGGCAGTTTCGCCGTGACCCGGCTCACCCCGGATAAATATCACTATAACCATACGCCTGTGGCAGGAACGGTCTTGGATATTTATGAGATAGACGGGCATTTTCATTCCTGCAACCCCGGGGCTGTGGTCCGGGAAGTGACGCCATACTCTAAAAACCGGCGGGTGGTCACCATCATTGATACGGATGTGCCCGGAGGCACCGGATGCGGGCTTGTGTGCATGGTGGAAGTGGTGGCCATGATGATTGGAAAAATTGTCCAGTGCTACAGTCAAAAGGGATATGAACATCCCCGGGCTGTGGTGCCCGGACTTTTTATGGAAAAGGGTTGTCCCAAAAGCCTTTACCGTCCGGGCTCTTCCACAACCATTGTTATATTTCAAAAACAGCGCATCCGTTTTTCCGAAGATTTACTGGAAAACCAGGTTCGCACCGACGTGAGCAGCCGTTTCAGTGAAGGGTTTGGCAGGCCCCTTGTGGAAACCGAAGTGACCGTGCGTTCAGGTATCGGTCATGCCTGCCCTTGTGGTGAAACTGCAACTTTGGGAGATTTGTAATGGCACCTATTTTTTTTGTTGTTGGGCTGGGTCTGCTGATTGGTGTTGTACTGAGTTGGGGATTTAAAACGTTGCCTAAAGAGAAATGGCAGATGGTGGCGGCGTTTCCTCTGGAAAAGCTTGACCAGGGCCAGTGGCGGGGGATGAATCTGACCTGGTACGGGCTTTTGTCTGCCAATGCGTATACCTTTGGTGTAATCATGGCCGTGATTCTGGCCGCATCGGCCGGGATGCCCATTTTTGTCTTGGTGCTGGTGACTGTTCTGCTGCTGGCGGTCACCATTCCGGCCTCTAAAATTGTTGCCCGGATTGTTGAAAAGAAAAACTCCACCCTGACCATTGGCGGGGCCGTATTTGCCGGTGTGGTGACCGCACCCTGGATCATCATGCTGGTGAATGCCACGTTGGGCACAGCCTTCAACTTTCATCTGCCTGTTGCTGTGATGATGGCCTGTTTAAGCATCGGGTATACGTTTGGAGAGTCTTTGGGGCGTCTTGCCTGCCTGAGTTTTGGCTGCTGTTACGGCAAGCCGTTGAGCCAGTGTACCGGCCACGCCCGCAAACTGTTTGAACATTTTAATGTGGTCTTCACGGGGGAGACCAAAAAAGTGGCCTATGCATCGGGTCTGGCCGGTGAAAAGATGATTCCCATCCAGATTATTACCGCCGTGATTTATGCGATATCCGGCCTTGTCGGTACCTTGCTGTTTCTCCGGGGTTTTGCCGGAACCGCCCTTGTGGAAACCCTTGTGGTAACCCAGGTCTGGCGCGTGGTCTCTGAGTTTTTCAGGGCGGACTTCAGGGGTGAACGCAAATTTTCCGTGTACCAGATTATGGCGCTTGCAGCCATTGCTTATACCATCGCAGTACTGGCTTTTTTCCCTGATCCCGAGGTGGCCGTTTCCCTGGATAAAGGATTTAAAGCCCTGTGGGATCCGGGTATGATTCTGTTTTTCCAGGGCGTCTGGGTAGTCTCCTTTCTTCATTCGGGCCGAAGCACTGTTACGGCATCAAAAATTTCCTTTCATGTAGTCAAAGACAACATCTAATTGATGAAAATTAGAAGACGCCATGAATTGGGGGGGATATGCTTTCTGTGGTGCTACGATATTGTAAAGTATCTCCTGTTCAAAGGCCTTCTGGAAAGCCGGGGGATTGATCCCCTGGTATTTCTGTTTTTTGACATGATCACCGTGCCCGGGTTTATTGTAGGCTGTGCCCGTCTGGTCAATTCCCTGACCGGCCGGGTCATGGCATGGCCCAAGGTCCTTTTCTGGGGAATCATGGTGCTGGTTAATACCCTGTTGCCCTATGTGTATGCCGCCGTTGCAGGTGGGCCGCAATTTGACACAGCCGCTTGGGTAGTCTTCTGGGCTCTGATTTTACTGATGCTGGCAAATCTGATACGCACGATTAGGGCGGGTTTGATCGCAGAAAAGCAGTGAACATGGGTATCATTGATTTATCTATTCATAATCCTGTCAATGGTTCCATCCCCTTTCATCTCCTCAATCACCCTGTTGATCTCCGGAAGGAGGTCTGCAAACGGTGAATTTTTTGAGATTCCGATTCTGAAAAGATCCTTGGATACAATTTGGGGTG
>NZ_JBFXHE010000304.1:0-5397 GCF_050177295.1 Desulfobacter sp. | reverse complement strand
CGCTTTCCCTTGCAGATACCACGGACTTTGGTGTGCTGCGCCTCATTGTCAATGATAATGACAAAGCCACCGCAGCCTTACGGAATCAGGGATTCACCGTCGGCAAAACCCGTGTTTTGGCCGTGGAAGTGAATGATGAACCCGGCGGTCTGAACCAAGTGCTGGATCCGTTAAGTGAACAAGATGTCAATGTGGAGTACATGTATGCATTTGCCAACCCCCAGTGCAAAAACGCCATCATGATTTTCCGCTTTGATGACATTGAAAAGGCAAAAGTTATTTTGGCGAAACAGGGTATTAAGGTTATAGAGACGGAGGAAATCTCAAAGCTATAAGAGCTTGTCCATACATAGCCTTTTTATCCATATTCTTCGTTGCGACTGAAGGGGCACATATTTCCAAAAATATGCGCCCTAAGCCACCCATAGGATACAAATCAACGACCATCTCCTGACGGACACAACAAACAATGAAAGATGTGAGTATTGAGTAGTGAGAAAACAGCTTGTTTTAAATCTCAATACTCAATACTTTCATATAAAAGAAATTGATCGACTCTGTAGCATTTATTTTTCCCCGGCCCTTTAAAAAGGCCAGAAAACAGGAATGAAAAGACTTGCGATAACGACTACAATTACATTCAATGGCAGACCCAGCTTAAGGAAATCTGAAAATCTATATCCGCCAGGACCATAGACCAACAGATTCGTCTGGTAACCAATGGGGCTGGCATAACAGGCGCTGGCGCCAAAACAGATGCCGATAATAAATGGCCGGGGATCCACGCCAAGTGAGACTGCGGTAGAGATCGCGATGGGAAGCAGGAGCACTGCAGTTGCATTGTTGCTTAAAATATGGGTGAATATACTGGTTAATACTATGATGGCAAAAAGGATCATATGTGGACTTTTGCCTTCGAATAGACTTAAAAACGCGTTTGAATAGAGCTCCGTTGCGCCTGTTTTCTCCATGGCCAGCCCTAAAGCCAGTGTTCCGACAATCAAAAGGAGAACTTCAGACTGAAATGAACGGTAGGCATCTTTTAAACTCAGGCAGTG
The DNA here is from genome assembly GCF_050177295.1 of Desulfobacter sp. Classification (NCBI taxonomy): domain Bacteria; kingdom Pseudomonadati; phylum Thermodesulfobacteriota; class Desulfobacteria; order Desulfobacterales; family Desulfobacteraceae; genus Desulfobacter; species Desulfobacter sp. The sequence continues at coordinate 4,339 of NZ_JBFXHE010000304.1, read as the reverse complement.
GGTCAACATCATTAAAAAAACGCCGGAAAGAGCGCATATCATGATGTCGACAAGCCCAAGTGTTGCAGCAAGCACGACAGCGACAAAAATTCCGGTGGCAATGCCGGCCTTTTCCCTGTCAACAATAGCGTGGTGAATATCCTCAATGATCACAAAGTCTGGACTCTTTCTTATTTTATCCAATTTGTTTCTCGGGCATTGTACGAGGAGAATATCCCCGATTTTCAACCTCCCGTTTTGTAATTCTCTATAGGAAAAACAACTCGTTCGGCTTCGTATCGCAATAATACATATATCGGCGTCGTTTTGCAGTTCATCTGACATCAAGGGTTCCCTCAGAAGGGATGAAAGTGGAGGAATAACAAGTTCAACTATGAGATCATCTTCGGGTCTCCCGCCAAATGTGAGACTTTCTTTTCCATGAATCAAAGATAATTCTTTGCTTTTCAGACAGGAGATGATGTCCTGTGCCGCCCCCTTGACCAGGAAAATATCATTCTGCTTTATGCTCAGTCTGGTTCTGGACGGATCAAAAACACCTCCGTTTCTGAAAATTTCAATCACGCTCAGCCCTAAATTTTCTTTGGCATATACAGTGATATCTCTTTTCCCGATCAAGGGACTTTTTTCAGTGACTATCAGTTCTGCAATGTATTTTTTTTCTTTTCCTTCATCCAGTTCACATACAGGTGCAGTGCGGCCGGGCATGAGTTTTGGCGAAGCCAGAAATAAAAAAAAGATTCCGATTGCAGCTATGGGAACACCAAGGCGGCCGAGTTCAAACATAGATAATTGATCAAACCCGTTGAGGTTTGCAAGATCGCTGACAATGATATTGGTCGACGTGCCGATCAGTGTAGACGTGCCGGCCAGAATTGATACATAAGACAACGGGATGAGCATTTTTGACGGGGAAAAATCACATTCACAACTCAATCCCATGACAATAGGGATAAAAAGAGTCACAACCGGTGTATTATTAATGAATGCCGACAACACAGCTCCCCCAACAAGGATAATTAGAAAAGCAGATTTCCGGCTCCCTTTTGAAAATTTCAATACCAATTCCGTCAAAAAGCCGACAGCGCCGGTCCGTATCAGTCCATAACTTAATAGAAACATCGATCCTACGGTTATCACAGCGGGATTGGCAAACCCTGCCACGGTCTCTGAAGGGGAAAGTATTCCAGTCAGAGCAAGCAGCACCATAATTCCTATGGCCGTCTTATCAACCGAAATTTTCTCTGAAATCAGAAGGACTAATGTCACAATCAGAATCAGTGAGACCAAAACAACGGGTATATTTATCATTGACATAAAAGCTCTCCGTCTCTAATTTATTAACAATCAAATTTTAGACAGCAACACTGAATTTTAGTCTGTATAATCAGGAAGTTTCTATTTACCCAAAACCAATATTGTCAAACAAGATTGGTGGGTAAAAAAATTCTGAAACAGGTTCCCTCCCCAAGGGTCGATTCCACGTTAATTGTGCCGTTATGGTTTTCCGTTATGATAAAATTGGCGATAAACAGTCCAAGCCCGGCACCCTCTTTATCAGGCTTGGTGGAAAAAAACGGTTCAAAGATGTGCCTGCGGAGATTTTCGGACATGCCTGGGCCATTATCTCTTATCTCAAGGCATACCTGATCTTCTTTACCATAAATTCTGATAAAAAAAGTCGGACACGGATTATCTGTGTTGCCGGCCATTGCATATGCCCCGTTTGACAGAATATTGAAAAACACCTGTTTTAATTCGCCGCCCCGGCATTTAACTTTTGGCAAATTAGGGTCATAATCCTTCATAATTTGAATGGCGCCAAAATGGAAATCATGCTCCAGAGTATATTCATTGGATGCCAGTTCAAGTGCTTGATCCAGGAGATGGGCTATATCTTCAACAGCAAACTCCATTTTGTTTCTTCTTGCGGAAAAAGAGAGCATGTTTGAAGCAATTTGAGACTGAATCACCATTTCTTCAAATCGTTGTTTTTCATCCTGCAGGGTTTGAAGGCTTAATGCCTCAACCAGAGCCATAACCATCATCATGGCAACCTCCTGGTCCTCAACCGTATATTCGCCTTCCATACCTGCAAAAACGACAAGACCAAGCACATCCTGACCGTGCAGCATTGGAAGCGCCATAATGGTGTCGATGGGCAGATGTTCCCTGGGCAAAAAATCAAATTCAGCATTCAAACTTACGTTGTTGAATATTAAAGGGGTTTTATCAGTAATTGTTTTGAGCAGTTTGCCGGATATCTGTTGTCTAAATCCCTGCTTTATAGAGACGTCATTAAACTTATGATACTGTTTGCCAACCAGATCGGAAAACGCCAGAATATTCAAATACTCCTTGCTGTCACAGACCACCCCTACAAAACAATAGGGAGCTGGAACCACGCCTTGAGCAATGGAAATAAAAATTTCTGCGATTTCTTTAACGGACTGTGCGGTCATGGATCGTTGAAAAAATGTATTCACAGAGGAGATAACCATGCGCTGGTGCAAATTTTTTTTCTCCTGCAAAGTTTTCTGCTGTACCTCACCTTCTAATATTGTATTGGTACGCGCCAGATCTTCTGTTTTTTCTTTAATGTCATCACGCATACGCGCAAAATTACGTGAAAGTATCCCCACCTCCCCCACACTTGTTTGGTCAATTTCCTTATCGATATTTCCTGAAGTTATCTCAGAGGTGATGCGGGCAAGCCTTGCAACCGGCTTAGTAATGAGGGTAATCAAAAAAATAAGCACCACAGCCATGACAAGGGTCACGAAGAAAGAAACCCCAAACATTTTTGTCCGAAAATTAGCCAATTTTTTTTCAATCAAGCTGGTGGAATAAACAACCGTGAACCTTCCGAGCGTCAATCCATTATAGTCGATAACAAAAGTTTTCTTTATATCCGTTCCGCCCAAAGGGAACTCTCTTATAAGATTGATATTAATATTAAGTTCCGAATCATGGATGGCAAAGCGTTTCATGTTTTTGTCATCAAAAAAAGTCTCCATGTTCATTTTTAAGGCTTCCATATCCACATTATAAAGGGGAAGGGTATTGATATTCTTCATGAGATAGGTGGATTTGTCAATTTGAGCCCGCAGGCTTTCTAACTCAAGGGCCTTTACCTGGTGGGTGATGTACGAACACAAAAGCAGATTCATAACACTGAAAGCCACAATGACGACTGCAATGATGCGGATCTTTAATCCCATATGATTTCTCTGGTTACCACTAAATGATTGCAACGACAAGCGGTTCGGTCAGACCGGATACGGTCGAATCATATTTCTGGACGGATATTTTATATGAAAGTCTAAATAAGTTATTGAATTACTTTCATGTTTTGTTTTGGGTTGAGCCTGGGTATTAATAGACCGGATTCGCCCATGGCTGTTATTTAAGAAGAGCGGATTCGTTTCCGGACACTCTACGAACCAGACTTCGATAGTCTTCGGAGGCCGTTGAGCCTGGTGCAAATTCAAAGATGGTTTTCCCAAATGAAGGTGCCTCAGCCAGACTTTCATTGTAGCGAATGGGCTTACATAATTGTTCTGGATACAATTTTTTAAGTTGATCGTACAGCACCTTCGGACCCTTGATCCGCAAGTCAAGGAATGTGGGCACAATGTATTTTAGTTGTATTTCACTTCTGTACTTTTGAATGGCACCAAGGCTTTTTATGAATTCGGACATCCCATGCAAAGGCATGACTTCAAGAGCAACCGGCACAAGTACCTCTGTTGAATAAAAAAGGACATTAACAATCAACTGGTCCCACCCAGGAGATGTATCAATCAAAATAAAGTCAAACTGATTATCCAAAGGGTTTAGGGCTTCGGATAAAGTAAACTCCGCACCAAAGCTTTTTTTGTCAATAATTCGTTTAACGCCTGCCAGGGATTTTCCACCCGAGAGCAGCCATAAATTATTCCGGGCCTCGATCAGACAGTCAGAAACCGACAGTTCATGGGTTAAAAGCTCGGTCAGGCCGGCACCCGGTTTTTTCCCGAGAATATAAGAGGACTGCCCCTGGGTATCGGTATCCACTAAAAGGACTCTATATCCGGCCAAAGCAAGGCCTGCACCAAGATTTACACTCGTGGTGGTTTTGCCTACCCCGCCCTTGCTCAGGGTGATACAAATCTTTCTGGCTACCCCCCCTGGTCGGCGTTTCGTATCGACTGGTTTCTCGTCCAATGTCAAAAGAGAGGAGAGGGATACAGGAAATTTAAATTTGCATGATTTGCAGCTAGCCAGGATGTTTTTTTTACCTGCATCTGCAAAAGGTTTCAACGTGTCAGGGTTTACTTTATGGTTTCTGGCACATTTG
>NZ_JBFXHE010000303.1:0-5429 GCF_050177295.1 Desulfobacter sp. | reverse complement strand
GTAGGCATCCACCACCGTGAGATCAGGTTTGCGGAAAGAGGAAAAATCTGCGATACATTGGTGAAGGTCGTTGCGATGCCAGTACCACCGATCCCAGACCACACCCATGAGGTTCTTCATGCCGATGGTAAGCATGGCTGAACTGTGGTGTTTGAGCACCGGCACATTGATGAATACATCCGCCTTCAGGAGGGCCTCGTGGACTTTGGCCGTCTTGAGCCTCTGGCCTTGGGGCACGGAAACGCTTTTGTAGTAGCCCTCGCTGTCTGCGGACACCATTTTTCCGCCGGCCGCCTCTACGGCGGCTTCAATGCCGCTGTTGGCATAACAGCGTCGCCAGTTGTCGCAGGTGTGGTCAAACACAGAAACCCCCCGGGCCCCTGCTGAAAGGCAGTGTTCTATAATACGCCCCACAAGGGCGGGATGGGTGTTGCCGCCCCGTTCAGGGGGGAGGTCCCAGCCGATGTTCGGCTTGACCACAACCCGGCTGCCCCTGGGCACAAAGGTCTGCATACCGCCCAAAGAGGCAATGGCGAGATCAAACATCTGGTCCGGCTCCCCGCCCCGGACCGCCACCAGGTCGTAGGCAACCCTCTTTGGGGCTGCAAAAAGTTTTCCCACCTCCGGAAAGGCAAGGGTGGATCCTGCGGCGATACCGCAGCCGATGGTTTTTTTCAAAAAATCCCGTCGATCCATGGCATTTTTCCTTACAATTTGGTTCTATTCTATGGGCCGGCCTTGGAATTTCAATTGAGGCTGGGTGTGGCGCTAGTTTACAGGCACGATTTCAAGCCAGTACCCGTCCGGATCATTGATAAAATAGATGCCCATATCCTTATTTTCATAGCAGATACACCCCATTTTCTCATGCAGGTCGTGGGCCGCGTTAAAATCATCTGTTTTGAATGCAATGTGAAACTCTTGATCGCCAAGATCGTAGGGGGCATTCCTGTCCTTAAGCCAGGTCAATTCCAGTTTGTTGCCGGACTGATTATCCGTTAAAAATACAATAATATAGGAACCGTCTGTGGCCGTTTTTCTTCTCAATTCCGTAAGGCCGAGTGCTTTTTCATAAAACGCCAGACTTCCTTCCAGATTGAGAACATTGATATTAAAATGATCAATTGTAAATCCCATATTTATTTTTTCGCTCCCATTTAAAAATTTTTAAACTCCAGGCTGCACAAGTTTGGTGACCGCGTATAATTTTACAGCGATTAAAAATGGTATCATAGGCCCACCATAGGGTGGTCTTTGCATAGGGTCAAGAAAAAATAACATATTATCGCCAACTATTGAATTGGTTTCGTAAAAAAAAGTCAAAAAAATCAGGGATTCCCCGATTGATTTGTCCTGTCTGCCGTTGATATTATATCTCACATATGTGTGACAGAGGATAAAAACACAAGAAAACAATAAATTTCCTCTGAACCACCAAACCCTTAAAGATTAATCCGGGGAGGAAGGTGAATGATTGAAACAACTGAAATTCAAGCACAAAGTGATATCTTTGATTTTTTAAGGATCATTAACGATGAAGTTTTGGGACTTACAAGGGCTGACGAAATCAGCTCCGGTGCTAACTTCAGCTTACATTCCATCAATCAGTTAGATTCCGTTATCCAATCCGAAACGGAAATCGAAAAAAAAGCCTAATTTCCTATTTTTTCTTCTAAAGATTCTTCTTTCTAATATCGCGGTGCCGCTAAAAAGTTCCTTTTTGGCGGCAACCGATTTTTTTTGGTTTATATTTTTTCACACGGCTGTATTCAGTTTTTACTTTAGCATTTTCCCTAGACAAAACGGGTAAAATGTATTATTAATAAAATTATGAAAATAGGTCGCGCATATAAGTACCGTATCTACCTCTGTAAATTTTTTTTCAAGGCCGTGCAGCCTATCCTACGTTTAAGAGCAAAAACAGTATAGCTTTATATCAAAAAATGTATCGGAGCCAATAGGACAATTGAACACACAAGACAAACTTTTCGCCCTGCGCCGAAAAATGGATGAGGCTGGAGTGAGTGCCGTGATCATTCCAAATGCAGATCCCCATCAAAGCGAATACCTGGCCGGACACTGGCAGGCCCTCAAATGGCTGACCGGATTTTCCGGTTCTGCGGGTACGGCTGTGGTGACAAAAACAAAGGCCGGGATGTGGACGGATTTTCGCTACTGGATCCAGGCCGCAACCCAACTGAATGGTTTTGACCTGTTCAAGCAGGGGGAGACAGGTGTGCCTTTCTTTGACAGATGGCTGGCCGATACGTTATCCCCCAATGACCGCATTGCCCTGGATGGAAAAATTGTATCTGCAGCCCAGGCCGGCAGTCTGAAAAAACAATTTTCACAAAAAGATATTGTCCTGGAGACGACCATGGATCTGATTTCCGATCTGTGGCAAGAGAGGCCGACAAGGCCACGGACCCCGGCCTTTGAGCTGAATATCGTCTATGCCGGTGAAACCCGGAAAGAAAAATTTTCTCGTATACGCAAAAAAATGGCAGATTACAATGCGGACTGCCATGTTCTGGCCGCCTTAGATGATATTGCCTGGACCTTTAATCTGAGGGGTGAAGATATTCATACCAATCCGGTGAATCTGGCATTTGCCCTGATGACTATGGATAAAATCTGTCTGTTCATTGATCCCGCCAAGGTCAGTCCGGAACTTGAGACAGCCCTTAGGACGGATGGCGTTTCATTATTTGACTACGACGCTTTTTATGAGACAGTTCATACGCTGAATAAAAAATCCAAGGTACTGCTTGACCCCGAAAAAGTTTCAGATTTTATTTACCAGGCCGTAAAGATGCGCTCGGATATTATTGAGGCGCCAAACCCTTCGACAAAGTTTAAATGCCTGAAAAATAAAATTGAAATATCCCATATCCGTGATACTGCGGTCAAAGACGGCCGGGCCGTGGTCAATTTCCTGCACTGGCTTGACACAAGCGATACACCCAAAACTGAAATGTCAGCCGCAGAACAGCTCTTACACTTTCGCAAAGAACAGGACGCCTTTGTTCACCCCTCCTTTGACGCCATTATGGCGTTTAGGGAACATTCAGCCATCTGCCATTACAGTGCTGATCCTGATACGAATCTGCCCCTAAGTCCTGATGCCATGTTTCTGACTGATTCCGGGGGCAATTACCTGACCGGCACCACGGATATTACACGCACCGTGCATTTAGGAAGGCCGACAAGTCAGGAAATTCAAGATTACACCCTGGTACTTAAAGCCCATATTGCCGTTGCAACGGCACGCTTTCCCTCCACTGCCAGGGGATACCAGATAGATGCCATGGCCCGTCGGCACTTATGGCAGCAGGGACTTGACTTCGGCCACGGCACAGGCCACGGGGTGGGATTTTTCCTGTGTGTGCACGAAGGTCCGGCACGCTTAAGCACGCTTCCCGTGGATATCGCCCTTGCCCCCGGCATGCTGTTGACCAACGAACCCGGACTTTACCGGGAAGGCCGGTACGGAATCCGGCTTGAAAATATGGTGCTTGTGGTCAAGGACAGGGAGACGCCGTTCGGCAGTTTTTTAAAGTTTGAAAACATGACTATCTGCCATTTTGAACGCAGCCTTATGGATAAAACCATGCTGAGTTCGGCGGAAATCAACTGGGTCAATGGGTATCACCAGATGGTTTATGACCGGCTGGCGCCGGGACTGGACGCGCCGGTCCGGCAGTGGCTCAAGGAGAAAACAAAGGTCCTTTAAATAAAAAGAAAACAGGCTGCATGAAACACATACAGCCTGCCTTAGATTTTTATGAATTTCAGACTTGGACTCTACCCCATTGAACTGAATCGTTTTCTTCCAAAAGCACTGACCCCCAGAAGGCCAAGGCCAAAGAGAACCAGGGTTCCGGGTTCGGGAACTGCATTATCACCACCACTACCAGGTGGTAATGAAGTGGTGTAAATTTTAAGGCTAACAGCATTTAGATAAAAATGACAGTCTGGATCAAAACCAAGTTCGAAAACCCCATCCTGAGCCCAGATAAAAAGGGATTCAATCTCAGCTGACGATGAAGTGACGGAACTGGCGCGATAATCATGGATACCATTAACATCAGCAGTATATCCTGTTGAAGTTTTTTCAAAAGAGACAATGATGTCATTGTAATCTGGATCAGTTGAATATTCCAAAGTTTTATTCAATTTTTTAATATATGATAGTTGGCTAGCATCGCCGGTATTAGTCGTTTGTGCATTCTCAATAAAATAATTACTGTCAACACTACCATCATAATAGTTATTATTACTATCATACTTCCCATCAACGGTATTATGCTGGATTTTCCAGGTTCCATCCCAATCCAAAGTATTGCCGGAAGTATCTAACCCAGGAGAATCAAGGGCCGAGATATAAAGTATATTATAGTTATTGTCCCAGTTACGAATGCTATCCAAAGTCAGTTCAAAACCAGTTATTGTCTCTGATGTTCCATCATAGTCTAATGTTGTCAAATCAATTTCCCATGAATAAGCATAATCATGATTCAAACTATTCAAATCTGTTGTTCTTATTGTATACTCCCCACCAAATGAAACCCCGCTAAAGGCTAAAACCAGGCTCACAGAAGCGAGCAACAAAAGCAATTTTTTCATTATCCCTCCAATTTCCTTTTTCCCTCAAGGTACTTTAATTTGATACACAATTTAATGCAAAAGATAAGCCATGCTTTAAACAGGGGTAGCAAAAATATTTCAACACACTAATTTTATTAATTTTAATCAAAAATAAAATACCGTTTTAATGATTTTCTTCATTCTTAGCCTTAATATCTACTGGTGGATAAATAATTTTTTGAAAAATTTTCAATAGTTTTATGAAATCTATTACACAATCCAGAGAAAAAAAATCCCATTACATCGACTCTATGCTTACATAAGGACATGTATTGTTCCATTTTTATTATGCGATTGCCACCTGGCTAAACATATGGTAAGGATTCTCAAATAAAAGTTTAAAAGTTAAACACTGAGATCCCTTAAGCAGACAAACCATTGTCAGTCAAATTTTAATATATAATCCCTTTACATCGGATTTCCAATGAGAAAAAAATCATTTATTTATTTGCTTTTTATTCTTTCAGCATGTTCCTTTTTTCTAATCTTTTATTCCTGCTCTTCTCCCCAGAGTGAGGCCGCCAAACATTATGAAAATGCAAAGCGTTACTTTGCCGCCCAAGAGTATGAAAAGGCAAAGATAGAATTTCAGAATGTGATTCAACTGGAACCGGATAATGACAAGGCCCAGTGTGACCTGGGGGAAACCTATGTTCATCTCCAGGACCCGGTAAAGGCAGCCGCAGCCTTTCACCAGGCCGTTCTCCTGAACCCGGAGAATCTCCAGGCCAAACTGAGGCTGGGCCAGATTCTTCTTCTGGCCAAGGAAACCAAAGAGGCCA
>NZ_JBFXHE010000302.1:0-5433 GCF_050177295.1 Desulfobacter sp. | reverse complement strand
TACCATACGATTGATCGGCACATGCTGAACATTTTATTCGGGGTTTATTACAAATCCCGGGGACCCATTCATTCAGGCAGACCGGACTGTATCCTGAAGCGCCCTTTTTGCTTTGCCATTTTTTTGCATACACATCGGTCCTGCCTCGAAACAAGGACATGAAAAGATCAATCTTTTCATTATGTTGAGAATATCGGGTAACTAAACCGCCATATGTTCCTCCAGGCACTGCTGCATCGGATTTTGGATTTGATGCAGGTTTCTCAAAGTGGTTGAATGCAGTTACTCCGGATTTGACAGGTTTATGATGAGAAATAATATTTTCAGATTTGGAAACAAATTCCCGGATTTTTGCTTTCAGAGCTTTGTTCTCTTCAATCAGGGCATCATATTTTCTTTTTAATTCATCGTAATCGTTAATAGTCATATGGCATCTGATTCATCGTATTCTTCATAAAACCGGATCGCTTCCTTCGTATTCAGGGGTGTTTGAGTTGTAATAATGCGGTCCAAAATCGGTTTGCCGTATTTGGGTTCTCCAATCTGTAAAAACGGCGTCACCTCAGAGGTGGATATCTGATTACCCGTAAAAACCGCCGGCATAGCCAACTCTCCCGGTGCAGCAAGGTAGCGTGGCGCCCAGATCGGGTCAAATAATCCAAATATCCTTTTTCATTGAGGGGCATTGATTTAGGATTCGCCTCCATATAAATGCGGACACCCTAAGGGGAAGTCCATCAGCCCGTTGATCCAGAGAGTTCAAGCAGCTTTTGCCGGAAATAAGCAAAACTTGGGGAAGCATTGTTTGTTACATCCATGTACAGAGGGATCTTTTCAGCCCACTGCGATTTCTCAGCACCGACAGATTGCCAGCCTTTTGCTGAAAGTGCGGTTGAACCACCTTTATAGACGGCATCTGCCAAGCGCTCCCAGGTGCCGCAAATGGAATCATTTACGTATGCATTCAAGACAGCGTGTTTGGCTTTTGGATAAGCAGATCTGACCGCCGGAATGTCACCAAGAAACCAGGCCTCACCTTCTTCAATGCAAATGCAAAAACGGGTCTCCGGTTTGGGATCGCAGGCGTTCAAAATATCTAAAAGCTCTTGGCGAAATGCTTTGAGGCACTTGTCATCAAGATCGCAGACAAGAATCACGGCGGCCGGAAACCCGGCTGGATATTTGGCAAAAGTGTTCCCGTATCCACGGAGGAGCTTGGGGAGCTGATCAAGCAGAATGCGTTTGCTGACATCCGCCTTGCCACCAAGGTTCTTCGGAATGCGGCCTATGCCTTTATAAGGATGAACATTGAACGTATGGTCATCCCCGATAATTTTGGGGACAAGAATATCGAGCGCTTTCTTGCCGGACTGGTCTTCAACGAGGATCTCGAAATGCATCAGATCACCTCGCGTCCAGATAATCACTGTACCAAAGTCCGCCTAACGGCAAGCCTTCAGCGACCATGTTCTTTACGATTGAATCGTCACTTGCCCTGCGTATAGTGGAAAATCCGTCCTGCCCTTTTTCCAGGATCCATACTTCGTGTGGTTCCAGAGCATCTACAAAATATGGCTGGTGTGTGGTTATGAATATTTGTGAAGCTCCTTTTCTGCCTGTGGCGTGCCCCCTGAACTCACGGGCCAGCGTCTCCAATAACTTATGATACAACCCGTTTTCCGGCTCTTCTATACAGATAAACGGGGCTGGCTCCTGGTCATTCAGCAACAGTAAGTAGCTGAACATTTTTAATGTTCCGTCGGACATTTGCTGCTGGGTAAATGGTTTGGCAAACCCTTTATCCTTGAAAAGAAGATAAAGGTTGTTGGTGATGCTGTCTCTGTATGGCTCTATCGTGCCAATACCAGGTATTTTTTTTGATATTTCTTCAAGAATCCGTTTAAAAACAATAGGATGATTTCGTTCCATATACTGGACAACATTACCGATATTATCGCCATGCAGGTTCAGGTGTTTTTGCACGCCGGCCTGGGGAATTTTTCTTGCTGAATCCGGCGTGAAATAGCTCAGATACCAACTTTGAATAAATTTTTTAAATTGAGCGATGCGCGGATTTTCTGAAAATTGCTCTGCAAGCGAGACGATGGCCAGTTTATGGGGATCAAATTCAACAATCCGCTTTGATGCCTCATCCCCTTCAAGCGCATCGTCACCGACATAAACCGTGCCTTTTCCTTTTTCAAGATTCAGAAAGGACCTCGGCCTGCCTGATCCCCCGCTGCTTTTTGCACGTTGTCTTAAACGCTCACTGAGGACGATGGGCAATTCTGTTTTCTCTTCTTTAGCAACACTCACTTCATATGTGATGGGGCGATCGTTTTTCGATTCACGATAATAAATTGTTATTGTAATCGATTGATCGATACCGGAAGAAATGAGTTTGTCATATCCTCCACGGTTCCTGGCATTACAGGCTGTTTCCAGGTCTGTTTCCATACAATCCGCAAGAAAACCAAATGCATCGAAAATTGAGCTTTTACCGACACCGTTTTTACCAATAACGACGGTTAAGGGTGACAGCGGATCCGCACTGCGCAATGTTGAATCTGTACCGATTCTGCCCATTGCAATATCACGCAATGAGCGGTAATTCTGAATCCTTAATCCTTCTATAAGAGCCATGATTCACCTCTCGTTCTTGTCACTGCCTGGTCGTAGTGTGCCATATGAGCAGAACTTGGGATCTTCTTCCAGGACCGAGTCAAACACCCTTTTTTGACTCATAGTTGCAATCCTATCTTTCCTGCAATTATTGATGCAAGATTCTTAAAGTCTTTTTTGGCATCCTGAACAGCATTCGCATGACTGCCGATGGCACCATCCGCTGATGTCAGGTTAAATATCGGTTTACGATGCTCCTGGGCCATGGGAATTAAACTGCGGTAGTGTTTGATTGTGGCCAGGCAGTATGGATCATCTTTCTGCTTGACGGTTGTATTCGACGCCTCGTTAAGAACTGCTTCCCGGTATACATTGGGAATGCGGTTTACCCATTTGTCATAAGCTTTCACCGGTCTGTCAAGCCTTACACTGTGCTGCTGGCAAAGGTAACCGATGGTCTGCATTTTTCCCTGGGGGAGGTAAAAATCAGGATAACTGCTTTTTTCGGGGCAGGTTTCCCAGTTGTCCAGCCTCTTTTTCCATAAACTCTGCCAGCTCCTCAAGGTAGGCCCAAGGTTTTTTAACCCTTGCAGGGAGAAGAGGTCCGCCCCGAGAGGAATCACCACGTAATCCGTTGCAACCAGAACCGATCGGTTGATCGCCCCCAGGTTCGGACCGATATCGACCAAAATGATGTCTGCCTGAACTTTTGCTGCCGCCATCTGCATGACCTGCCAGAACGAACTCAAAATACGCATAGGCCGGTAAAGATTGTTATCCCCCATGCTGTTAGGCCACTCAGCAGACAACGCATCTTCATATCCGGAGAGGCTGACATCCCCGGGGAGCAGATAAAGGTCGGTTGCAACATTTCTCAGAACCGGCTCTGCAATGTCGCCGACACCTGTCAGGGGTCTGACACACTGAAATATCGTCGAGCCTGTTTTTTGTTTGTCCCAAATTTCTTCAATCCTGTCCTCATCAAGGAATACCGCTGTCAAATTGGCCTGTGGATCAAGATCGACAATGACCACCCGTTTTCGAAGAGCAGCATACATCCAGGCCAGATGGTAAATAAGGGAAGTTTTTCCTACCCCGCCTTTGTTATTAAAAAATGTCAATACCGGCTGCTTCATGGCTTACCTCTTAAAATGCAGACAACAGCACTCCGGCTGGTTTCAAATTCAAGATCAGGATTACCATTCTTTGCCGTCTCTCTTCGTGCCACGGCAATGCCTCTGCCGAATGCCTGAATAAATCCGAAGGTCTTCAATACGTCACCAATATTCGGATTCCGGTAATCCGTAATTCCCGGCCTGCCGAAATTTTCGCCGGTTACATTTCCATACGGGCCTCCCGGGCTGTTAATTTCTATACGGTCGTTAAACCAATAAACTCGCACCGGGGCATTCGTGCTTTCATAGGTGCGGTGCAGAACGGCATTATAAAGTATTTGCTGAAGCGCCGCAGGAGGAAAAGGCATATCAACCTGGTGTGTTGCAGCCATGGTAATGTCCACAGCAGTTCGATTGTGAGCCCTCAGTTTTTCTTCGGAACGGCGCAGCATCTCAACAAATCCACCCCCTATGCTTTCTTCGTCAATTACCGGGTCAGCCAGTTCAGTCCCGTCAATCCGTAAGAATTGAATGCAAGCGCCGGGTATAAAATCCTGAGGCGTCTTTCCTACTGATAATAGGCCCAACACTGTGGGGGTTGTATCATCAGGTGAGACGACCATTTTACATGATGCCAGCCGCTCCTCATAAGATCGGTTATTTTCTTCCAGTATATCTGCTGCAAATGCCGACGGCAGGTATTCGTTTTCAAAAATCGTTTTAGAAAGATCGGTTATCTTTGCCGAAGGCACAGGATAGATATCAAAAGGCAAATTTTTGTATCTTCTTTTTTCGATTAGGATTCGCTCTTCCTGTTCATTTAAGCCGCGCAGTAACTGATCCGTAATAGGTTCATTGGAAGGATTTCCATCATCCCAGGCCCCTATAAAAAGCACGCCCGGTTTGTTGTGATTGGGCAAGTCATTGGCAAACGCACAAACGGCCTGACGGCCTTTCTTCGGCGTATCTCCCTTGAAGGATTTTTTTCGTTCTGCAAGGTCGGATTCCGTATCATTTAGCAGAGCTTCAAGTTCATGATCAGTATATCTTTGCATCTTCACCTCCCTATTCCATACCGTATTTAGTTCCCACAATTACATTGATAACTTGCCAAGATCAAACAATTTGTATCGATCTGCTGGCCGTATTCCGAATCCGTCACATACCCTAAGGGTTCTTCAATGGATTTTTTTATATGAAACTAGAGACAAGATACAAGAGGGCGAAGCGCCTGCGGCGCCCATTTTAGCCCTGAATTGTTGGAGTCTTTAGTTTCATTGTTTGTTGTGGGCTTGCGGCCCATGTGGGTTATAGGGAACCACGGGAATCAGAGGGACGTACAGCGCTGACCGTTGAATGAGAGGGCTCCCGGAAGGCACTCCTTAACCGCCCCATCAAGTTTTGCATCCGACAGAATAGCGGAAAGGGGCTCTGGAAGGCCTCAAGCAGGGCCGGTGCAGCAGGACGCCGAGCTTGGGCGGTTTGAAGATGACGGTATTGACCATGATCAGGGCCTTTAAATAACTGGAGTTCAGGCCATAAAAACCGGCTATATTTATTTTGTATAACCCCCGGGACTTGAAAAATAAAGCTTTTTCATGATATTTAAACAGGTTCTAAATAGATTGTGGAACGCTTTTACCATAAAAATTTAAGGGACAGGTATTAATCCATATGAAAGCATTGTTAGCCCTGG
>NZ_JBFXHE010000301.1:0-5478 GCF_050177295.1 Desulfobacter sp. | reverse complement strand
AAATAGCCCCCCGCAGGCCGGGCGACATTGCCGCATGCTGGGCCGACCCGTCTAAAGCCGAGCGCGAACTTGGCTGGAAAGCCGTCCTGGACATTGAGGATATGTGCAAAGATGCATGGCACTGGCAGCAAAAAAACCCTAAAGGATATGACTCATAAGGAGAAAATAAATGGCCTCATTTATTTCGGAATTTGAAAGGATGATCAAAACGGGGCAGATAAATTCAGATAGCCTGTCACAGGTTTTAAACCTTGATGAAGACCAGCAACAGGCCATAATTGAACAGCTTGCCCTGGCACCGGATAATGTGGCCTATGATATTTTATTTTTTCTTATGAACACCATGGGCCCCACCCATCCCCTTCGCCCACGTCTGTATCAACTCACCATGGACAGGGCACATATTAATTTTAAATTCTCCATGATCCTGATCAACCACACCAATCCGGACCGCCCCGGCCCCATAACCCATTTGATCAGGCATATTCTGAACAAGGAGGCCAACAAGGATCTGCTCAAGGAGATCTTCCGGGCCGCAGGCAGGCTTGGCATGGAATGCCTTGTTGATGATCTGGCGGAATTTATTTTTTACGATGATGTTGAACTGCGTAAGGAAGCGGTTACAGCCCTGGAACGTATCGGCACGAACAATGCTGTGCAGCGGTTGGAACAGATCGCACAAACTGACAAATGCGATTCGGACATCCTGGATGCCCTTGCTTTCCTAAAAAGTAAACAAAAAACACCCCCGCCCCCCCACTCCCAGGGAAAGACAAAGCCAACTCAAGGCCCCCAACTATTCAGACAACCGAAACCGGCACCACCTTGCCACCACCCTGATGACCCCAATGTCCGGCGGCTGGTTTCCCCTAAAATTGAAGATCGTTTAAAGGCCTTTGAATACTTTGGGGACAAAGGGCATGAAGTAGCCCGGGCCCTGCATGACAATCTGGATAATCAGACACCCGATCTGCTGGAGAACCTGTTAAGGCTCATCGCAAGGACCATCCCCCAGGAATCATTGGGTGATCTGCTGACCCTTACCAAAGAAAAAGATCTTAAAAATTCGGTCCGTTTTTCTTTGTATGCCGCCCTGTCACACTACCCTGAGCTTGAATCCACAGCGCCCATTGTAAAGGGGATCACAGATCCGGCTATTTTTGTGAGCATGGCAGCCATCAGGGCCTTGGACAGACACTGTTCGGATTATGTGATCACCGAAATTAAAAAAATAATTGAATCCGGCACCAACGTGGGCGAAACGGTAGCCACGACTATTCTGGATACATGCGCGCCCCGGCTCATAGAAGCGTTGATGGTCTCGGACACATTTTCATATATCAGTTCAAACTATCTGGAATCTTCTGCGCCGGTCAGGACCATTGACACCTGGATCAGCATTCTTGAAAAACGAAAACAGGCCGCAACCGCCAAGAAATTTGCCCGGATCAGGGACAACCGACGCCGGGCAGACCGTCCGGTGGTTGTAGTGATTCATCCATCAGCACCCTATCTGGACGTCTTTTCCAGACTCATTCACGGATGCGGATTCTGCGCCCAAACCTTTTTCGGCCCCCAGGAGGCCTTTGAATTCATTGTAAGTGAAAAGCCGGTCGCAATCATAACGGATTTTTTGATCAGACAAATGCGGGTCAACGACCTTGCCCGTGAAATCAGAGAGTTATATCCGGCAGACCAGGTTCCCCTCATGGTCAGCTCCCTGCAGCGACATCTGGACAAAAAAAACCTAACATCAATGTTCCAGACCTGCGGCATTAACGGATTCTGGGAATTTCCGCCAAAACCCAGCCAAATCAAATCCCTGGCCGGGGAATAGTCAGGTTCAAGTGTTACAATAGCCCGGCCTCTTCCTCATCCTTGAGCCACTCCTCCAGGTATTCATGAATAAAGGCGGTTTTTGCCTTCCCCCGAGGCGTCAGCCCTACATAGTCCATGCAATCCAGTTGCCTTTCCAAAAGGCTGAAAAAAAATAAAGGAATCTGTTCTTGATCCATCAGGTATTCTTAGCTCAAAAAAACTTAATAAACCAAGAGCAGACTCTTTTCTCATCATCTCTGGACCATTTTATTTTGGTATTTGCATTTTGAAAAGATTCAGCGTATGTAGATGCGTAGATGCCCCGCCCGGTGTCTTTATCCTTTCTGTGAATGGTTTTTGTTAGGTCTCATATCTATTCACAGACTGGGCAAATTTTATCTACAGTGTTTAAAAAAAATTTTCCGGATGGACACCTTATGGCCGATATTATGCTCAAGCCCTTAAAAAGCTAACAAGAGCGGTTCAACTGGAAAGCGTTGCTGACTTAGACATTATCATAGTAATGGTGAATTGTGGCTACAAAAAAAACTGAACCATACAAGATACCGACAGGAAAAGTTATTGCAACAATAGCAACTATTATTGGATTAATAGTTACTATCATTCAAGGGGCTAAATTTATAGGAACATTAGAAGAGAAGATCGATAATCTGGAACAAAAAACGCAATCATTATCTAAAACAATTGAAATACAAAATAGATTATCCTCTGTAGAAGCAGACTTAAAAAAGTTAAAAAAATGTTGTAGCGATATACCAACAAAAGAAAATTGTAACACAATATCTCCAATATTTATTGAACCAATACCTAAAATTACAAAATTGAGTGCGACTTTAAAAATAAAAGTTAGTAAGAGGCCAATAGAGCATACACTCTGGCTGTTGGTATTTAATGAAAATATGAAAATGCACACAGACCTACAACAAATCCTTCCTGGAGATGATATGGAATGGGAAAGAAATGTAAGTTTAAAAGGTGGAGCTATAAAAGATAAATATATCGTTGAAATTATCTTAGCAACTAAGGACGAGCATAAAAAATTTTTAGAATGCTACAAGAAGCGATCTATGCATTTATGTGAAATGCCAGAAGGTTATATTTGTTGTAGAGATGTAGTTTTATCTATTAATTAAGAATCAAGGAGGGTTAGTTGATGGAAGGTAAGTTTTCATTAATGTTGATTGTATCGATTTTGATTTTATTTCCATTTAATGTTTCGTCTTCAGCTGAAAAGAATTTTACTCTAAACTATGAAAGAGAATATCCAGGTGCATTTAAGGGTAACATTAAAGCAAATGGTTTAGAAGCAAATCATAAATATGTTCTGACTATAAATGGACGTAAAGAACATAAAAGTAATAAAACTCTTATAGAAAAATGTGAATTATGGGAACCAACAGGTGAAGGTTTTTGCGATTTTGCAGAAGTTCGAACAGACAGAAATGGCTCCTTAGATTTTGATTTTGAAGAAAAATTGCCAAAAGGTGAGTACAAAATTAAATTTTTAGTAAAAGATCCCAGTAATGATTATTTGGTAGAATGGAGTAAAAATGTTGTAAAGTTTGAGGTGAAAGATAGTTTGAAATAAAAATAGAAAAAGAAATCAAGCTATTAGTGACAGAGCCTTATCGGTCAGATCTTGAAATATCCAAAAGGGGCACACCAAAAGCAAAAGGGCCACAAAAGGGTCTGCTCTTGACTCATTTTATTGATTCGGCTGTTAAAATTGTATTTATAAACCATTGCGCATAATGTCTCCTAATATTTGCTACCACGTTATGAATAGTGAATGCCGTGGAGAACGGAGATTAAAATCCAAAGATGACTATGAACGTTTTATGGAAGTGTACTTATGGTTGCCGCCAATTCTAAATGGAGGGACGGATGAAAATCAAAATTGTTTACATAACAGCCGGAAATATGGACGAAGCGTCACAAATAGCAAAAACATTGGTTCAACGGCGGTTGGCCGCCTGTGTAAACATCATTGACGGTATGCGTTCGGTTTATGAATGGAAAGGGACCCTTCAGGAAGAGCGCGAAGTGGTGATGATTGCAAAAACCCGTGCGGATTGTTTGCCTGATCTGGTGGAGGCGGTGAAGGGCATGCATAGCTATGATTGTCCCTGTATCGTTGGATTGGATGTACTTGACGGCAATAACGCATTTCTGGACTGGATCAGGGCACAAGTGGGCCCTGCGTCGGTAGCGGATAACGAATGGCATGCAAAACAAGATTGATACTTACAAAACACTACAATATCCCGGCCTCTTCCTCATCCTTGAGCCACGCCTCCAGGTATTCATGAATAAAGGCGGTTTGTGCGTTCCCCCGGGGCGGCAGCCATACATAGCCCATACAATCCAGCTGCCTTTCCAGCAGACTGAAAAAAGCCTGTTCAATACCTGATTCATCCTCGGCAAGGCCCAGCCTCAAGCACTCATCCACCACAGCCCGGGTAAGCTGGCCTTCGGGCAGGAACCCGTCGCATATCATCGCATTCCAGGGTTCCGGAAAATGGACAATCTTCCAGGCACAGATATCATCAGGACGCAGGATGTTTTTATTGTCCGGGTTGAACGGCGCCGGTGCAAAGAACATCTTCATACGGGAGAACTGCATCAGCTCTTTAAGAACCGCCTGTTTATCCTGGCCAAATATCCACTCTTCGGGTTCCAGCAGCACAGGTGGATACTCCTTGCTTGTCAGTGCGTACCGAAAAGGACCTTGTTTTTTCCAGAACGCTTTAAAATCCTTAACATTGGGCAATATTTTTCTTACACATGCCGTCGTCATTTCTGATTATCCTTTCTATATGAAAGTTCCAATAATTTTTGTTCAGACACTATTTTGAGTACCCTTGTCCCAGCAGCTGAACCGGCCGGGCCTTCATGACCTGCCATGCCGCCCCAAGGCCGGTAGCCATGCAGGTCACCGTTGAGAGACACAGGATCAGGAAAAGGGCTCCCCCGTCCAGCTGCCACAGGCTGTCAAAAAAATACCAGGAGATCCCAAAGGAGACCGCGACACTCAGGCACAAGGCCGTAATTCCTGCCGAAAACCCGATAAACCCCGACTCCAGCAGGGTAATGAGCCCCAGCGTCTTAAAATCCGTACCCAGGACCTTGAGCAGGTTGATCTGGTTCCGGTTTTTAAAAGCCTGATGCCGGGAAATAGAAAATATGGATAAAAGTCCCGCGGCAATGGCCAGCCAGGCCATGAATTTCACGGACAGGGAGAGGCGGTCGGTAACACCCAGGATGGTCTGGGCTGTCTGGGTCACATCAATGACCGAAATATTGGAAAACCGGTCTACAATTCTATTTTTTAGTTCATGGCGGCGGGACTGGGCCAGGTTAGAAATGCTGGCCACATAGGTTTTGGGCGCGTCGTTGAGCACCCCGTCCTGGAACAGCATAAAGAAATTGGGCTGGAAGCTGGCCCATTTTACCTGGCGCAGGTTGACCACTTTCCCGGTCAGGGAAATCCCCTGGATATCCACTTCCAGCGCGTCACCGATCTTTATTTCATGGCGGTCGGCAAAGGAGCGTTCCATGGAAATTTCAAATGGTGTGTTGCTGCCGAATTCCCATGGGGTTTGAGAGATGGGCCGTCCCTGGACCACCTTTTCGGACGCA
>NZ_JBFXHE010000300.1:0-5481 GCF_050177295.1 Desulfobacter sp. | reverse complement strand
ATTGGCAAGCTGAAACAATTCCGTCGGATTTTCTCACGGTTTGAAAAATGGGCAAAAAATTATATGTATTTTGTTCGCTTTGCTGCCGCTTTGATATGGTTACGTTAAAATGTCAACAGAACCTAAATCGTACTTTATTTATTTACCAGTTGAACAAGAATAAAATTTTTAAATTAGAAATATCCGTAATCAGGCTTTAGTTCATTGACGCAATAAATTAAGATGTTAAAATAATTTTA
This sequence comes from Desulfobacter sp., assembly GCF_050177295.1. Lineage (NCBI taxonomy): Bacteria > Pseudomonadati > Thermodesulfobacteriota > Desulfobacteria > Desulfobacterales > Desulfobacteraceae > Desulfobacter > Desulfobacter sp. Next base: position 5,242 of record NZ_JBFXHE010000300.1, on the reverse strand, counting down.
TTTATCGGTTTCTGAGAAATGGATTGAATAACCCTATTGATGAAAAAAGAAGAATAAAAGGCTTATATGTTTCATGTATTGATTATTGATGATGACCCGAACATCTGTTTGTTTCTTGAAACCGTTCTTGTCAATATGGGGTGTGAAACATTTACGGCAAAAAGAATAGATGAAGCAAAGGCATTGAGCAGCCAAAATGATTTTGACATCATTTTACTTGATCTTGAGCTGCCGGACGGTAATGGACTGGATATCATGCCTGATCTTGTAATTCTGCCTTCTGCCCCGGAAATAATTATTATTACCGGCACCGGCGATGCCAGGGGGGCTGAGATTGCATTTAAAAACGGTGCATGGGATTTTGTGCAAAAACCATTTAGCCTTAATGATGTCAGCTTTCCCATTCAAAGGGCCCTTCACTATCGAAAGGAGAAGCTTTCATCCCGTGAACTCATCGTTCTGAAACGGTCAAAAATTATCGGGGAATCCCCTGCGTTGAAGAAATGCCTGGATGAAGTGGGCAAAGCCGCCTCAACCGATGCCGGCGTTCTGATAACAGGAGAAACCGGAACCGGTAAAGAGCTGTTTGCCAAAGCGGTCCATGAAAACAGCAAACGGGCATCAAAACCTTTTGTCGCGGTTGACTGCGGTTCTCTGACAGAGACCTTGATTGAAAGTACCCTTTTCGGACATGAGAAAGGCGCTTTTACAGGCGCAGTGTATAAACAGGACGGCTTGATTGTCCAGGCAGACGGCGGCACCTTGATGCTTGATGAAGTGGGTGATTTGCCGCTGTCAATCCAGAAAGCCTTGTTAAGGACGCTCCAGGAAAGATCTGTCCGCCGCATTGGGGGAAAAAAAGAGATAAAAGTGGATATCCGTCTGATCTCTGCTACAAATCTCAACCTTGATCAACTGGTCAAAGCGCTTCGCTTCAGAGAAGATTTTCTGTATCGGATAAGGGCCATGGAAATTCATCTGCCCCCGCTCCGCGACAGGGGAAAAGATATTGAAAAGATTGTTTTAAAAAAGGTGCATGAACTTTCAAACAGATATAATCTTGAACCCAAGGCGATCTCCAAGGAGCTGCTTGAAACCCTGATGTCAAACGCCTGGTCCGGCAATATCAGGGAACTGCTCAATGTCCTGGAGTACACGCTGGCTTCGGCCGGAAGCGATCCGACACTGGTGCCAAAGCATCTTCCGCCCAATTACAGGCTTTCAACATTAACGTTTGAAGCACCTGCAGTTCAGCAGGATACATTGTCGCTGGCCAACGAGGTCCTGGGCAGTGATGCGGACTTGCCTCCGCTGAATGCCTGTCGGGAACAGCTTGAAAAAAATTACCTGATCCGTTTAATGAAAAAAGCCGGTGGTGACAGGAAAACCGCCTGCCGGTTATCCGGCATTTCACAGGCCAGGTTATACGCATTGCTCAACAAATATAATCTTCCCGGATTCGGTTCCTACCAATCAAGGTCATTAACTTAAACGTTAATGGCAAGAAACTGGTAACAAGAAACAAGAGGGCGACGCGCCTTTGGCGCCCCTTTCATATATCTGCCTGCCAATAGTTCCCACGTTTCTACCTTTGTTTGGCATGCTTTCTGCTGAATGTAATTTCTAATGTGCGTTCTGCTGATTGGCAGACTTTCAGATGTGAATTTTTTGAAAATGGGGGCCACGGATGAAAATCATTTTACATGCAACCGAAAATCATGCGCTTAGAAATCAGTTAAAGAATCGAATTGAGGATACGTTCCCCAAAGGCCGGATTATTTTGACAAACTCCGGGCGGCATTTGTCTGAAGTTTTGTGCAGACCCTTACACAACGTTTCAGTACTGGTTGCCTTTATAAGCGATTCCCAAAGTGTCAGCCTTCTGCTCCCTTTGACGCCCTTGTTCGAAAACTTAAAATTGATTTTGATTTTTTGTAAGAGAATTGACGAAGTCCAAAAATCCGCACTCCTGCTGGAACCATTGTATTCCAGCTATTCTGAAAATAACTTTCAGGATGTTATTTCAGTTCTGCAACGCATGGAACAAAAACAAAAGTTCCCAATTAATCGGTTCTAATCAAATAAACGCCACGTCGAATAACGGCTTTTAGGTTATCTTTTTTTGTCCCAATAAAATTTTAGTTTCTTGGAAACAAGAATGAAAACCGTTTTCATTTTCAAGAAATGATGATTGATCGTACTTCCCATTAGTAGGAATTATTTGTATAGTATATTATTTTCATGATGTAATTTTAATAATTTAATTCATTGGCTCATCTTTTGCAAAAGCATAAATTGCATACACCCCAAAAAGTTAAAAACTGGTTAAATCCACATGAGAGGAGAGGATGATGAGAAAATTAACTTTAAAATCAAAATTAATTATTGGTGGCGTCGTGGCAGCAATCCTTCCACTGATTGTCGTGGGATTATTTTCAATAAATAAATCCTCCTCTGCACTCGTTAGCCTTGCAGAGGGACAGGCAAAGCTCACCGCACAAAATCTTGCAGCCATGGTAAATACGTACATAGAACAGGAAATCGAAAAAGCCCGGATAATAGCGTCGGATCCCTTGATCCAAAAAATGGTTAACAAAGCCGGGGTTAAGGATTTCGAAAACAGCTTTTCCGAGTTGTCCGCTGTTCAAGCATATCTTTCAGATGTATATCAAAAGACCCAAGAAACTTACGATAATATCCTGGTTACGAATTCATCCGGTCTTGTCCTTGCTGACGGCCATGGCGATGAATCCAGACTGAAAAAAATAAGTATGGCTGAAAGAAAATATTTTCAGTCTGCCAAATCCGGCGAGATCACCATAGGTGAACCGGTTATTTCAAAGTTCAGCGGGAATTCTGTTTTTGTCATCGCTGTTCCTTTGCGGGATAATACCGGGGCGTTTGCCGGTATTTTGGGATCGGTTGTAAAACTGACGGCTTTATCCCAAAAAATTACACAGACGAAAATCTGCGAAACAGGCTATCCGTTTATGGTGGGTAATGACGGACTTTTTATCGCCCATCCTGTGAAAGAGTATATTTTCAAGCTCAATATGACGACCCTTGAAGGGATGGAGGACATTGCCAAAAAATCGCTGGCCCAGGAAACAGGTGTTGAGAGCTATCGTTTTAAAGGGATTGATAAAATTGCCGGTTTTGCACCTGTACCAGCCACAGGCTGGAGTCTTGTGGTCACTCAGAATGAATCGGAATTTTTAGCGTCTGTGGTTTCGATTCGCAATATGGTTCTTGCTGCGGGCTGCATATTTCTGGTCCTGACAATCGTGGCGGTCCTGTGGTTTGTTAAAAGAATTATGGCGCTTCTGGGAAATGACCCGTCTAAACTCGCTATGTTGGCCGACCAGATTGCGGCCGGTGATCTTACGTATGAATTCAGAACCACCGGAAAACAGATTTGTGGGGTGTATGCCAGTATGAAGCAAATGACTGACAATTTAAAAAATATGTTTGCGGACATTTCACAAGGGGTTCAAACCTTGACATCCTCTTCCACGAAATTGTCGGCAGTGTCCCAGGAGATGACAGCCGGTGCAGAACAGTCCTCCCAGAAGGCGAACAGCGTTTCTTCGGCCGCAGAAGAGATGGCAACGGCGATGAACAGTGTGGCGGCCGCCACAGAGCAGACAAGCGCCAATCTGCAGATGATTGTAGCCGCCGCAGAAGAGATGTCTGCAACGATCAATGAGATTGCAGCCAACACCTCCAAGGGAAGCCAGACAACGGCCCAGGCCGTTGAAAAAGCCGAACATATTTCCGAAAAAGTGGATGCGTTAGGCCGGGCAGCAACGGAGATAAGCAAGGTGACAGAAGCCATATCCGATATTTCTGAACAGACAAATCTTCTGGCGCTGAATGCAACCATAGAAGCAGCCAGAGCCGGGGAAGCCGGTAAGGGCTTTGCTGTCGTGGCCGGCGAAATTAAGGAACTCGCAAAGCAGACTGCCCGTGCGACGGATGAAATCGGTTTGAAAATCGGGGAGGTTCAGACAACAACCGCGGAATCTATAAAATCGATAAAGGAAATCGTTGAAATCATAGATGATATCAACTCAATTGTCACATCGGTTGCCTCTGCCATTGAAGAGCAGTCTGCCACAACCCAGGAGATCTCCAATAATGTCAGCCAGGCAGCCATGGGTGTTCAGGAAGTCAATGAAAATGTCAACCAGACATCCACCGTGGCAACCGAGGTTACTGAGGATGTCAACATGGTCAGTCAGGCGGCGGACGATATCACGAGCGGTACCAGACACGTCAATGAAAGTGCTCTCGAATTATCCAAGCTGGCGGAAAATCTTAACGAGATGGTCGGCAGGTTTAAGCTCTAAGCATCAAGACACAGGCCTGCGGGTTTTGGGGCGGCATGCCTTTATATGAACAATATATGATCAGGAGGTGACTGATATGGGCGGCGGATTTAATGCAGAAGTGAAACAAATTCTTGATGCCCTTGGGATTAAATCTGTGAATTCCGGCCACAATCGGCGGCAGCAAGGGCTGGCTGGAGACAAAGGGCAAAGAACTTGTTTCCTATTCCCCCATCAACGGCAGGTCCATTGCCAGTGTTCTGATGGCTGAAAAGAAAGACTATGATGCGGCGATGGCCAAAGCCCAGGCCGCATTTAAAACCTTTCGCATGATTCCCGCTCCCCGGCGCGGGCAGATGGTGCGTGAGATCGGTGATGCGTTACGGGAGAGTAAAAAGACATTAGGCGCCCTGATCTCCCTTGAAGTGGATAAAATCCGGGCCGAAGGCGAGGGCGAGGTCCAGGAGATGATCGACATTGCCGATTTTGCCATGGGCCTGAGCCGCCAGCTCTATGGCCTGACCATGCATTCCGAACGGCCCGAACACCGGATGTATGAACAATGGCACCCTCTGGGTATTGTCGGACTGATCACTGCGTTTAACTTTCCTGTGGCCCCATGGTCCTGGAACGCGTTGATTGCCGCTGTCTGCGGTGATGCGATTGTGTTCAAACCCAGCTCAAAGGTGCCTTTGACCAGCATTGCCATCCAGAACATCCTTGGGCCTGTGGTTGACAAATACGGTGTTGAAGGTATTTTCAACATGGTCATCGGCTCCAGAAATGATGTGGGCGAACCCATGCTCCATGACAAACGAATTCCTCTGATTTCCGCCACAGGCTCCACGGCCATGGGTAAACATGTGGGTGAAGTGGTTGGCGGCCGTTTAGGACGGTCCTTGCTGGAACTTGGC
>NZ_JBFXHE010000299.1:0-5486 GCF_050177295.1 Desulfobacter sp. | reverse complement strand
TTTGGTTTTAATTTTCAGCCTGTTTTTATATTTTGTGTCGATGTTCTTGGTGTATAAGGCGGGTTTGGAAATGGCTTATTTTTTATAGACACTCGGCATGCTCTCTTTTTTCAGGGCAATTTTCTGAAGGCCGATATCTGCACCGAACACATCGAAATTGGGGGTCTGCGTATCCGCGGTGGCAGTTTCGGCAGAAGGGATTTTCAGCGGGATGGTTTTCCCTGCGGGATCGGTGATGGTAAAGGATTCAACCAGGACTTTACCATTGGGGGAGTTGAGAAGGTCATCAATAGGCAGGGAATGTCCCCAGCCCAGGCCCACGGTGACATGGCCCGGCTGATGGGCAAATGATTCAAAGGTGTTCACCCAGAAACTATGGGCGTGGGCCAAGGAAACTGAGAAAATAAGTGCCAACAGAATAATTATTTTTTTCATATTTTTCCTCTTTGTATTTTGGCAGTTAAGTTTTTAAAATATTTTAGAAGCGGTAAGTCACCTGGATACCCACCTCTCCGGGATCACTATAGATGGTGTTAAACCCGTTATAGCAGCCATAAGAATCGTATTTTTCGTCAAAAATATTTTTGCCGTAGAGGTAAACATCAAAATGTTCCGTTTCATATCCGATTTTAGCATTAACAATTTGATAGGCATCCCGTTTATATTCATTGGATTTATCAAAATACATTTCACCATAACCAATCAAATCCGCCCTGGCATACAAGCCGTTTTCCCAACGGTATTGGGCGCCGATATTAAATGTATACTCCGGACTATAGGGAGTTTTATTTCCCTCGTAATCTCCGTCCTCATCCTTAAACTCGTCAAACTCAAGGTGGGTGTAGCCGATGCCGGCCATTATGGTCAGACCGGAGGTTATTTTGCCCGTCAACTCCAGTTCCACCCCTTTAGCGGTTGCTTCGGCCGCGTTGGTTAAATAAGACGCCGTTGGTGTAACCTTCTGCGAAACCTGCATATCGGAAATATCCATCAGGTAAATACTGGCGTTGACAATCAATCTGTTATTAAAAAAGATATTTTTTGCTCCTATTTCATAAGACCAGAGTTCTTCTTCATCATAGGTGGTATATTCCGGATCTGTGGCTGAAGAATTAAATCCGCCGGCCCGGTAGCCTTTGGATGCGCTTATGTAAGTCATGATTCCAGGCAAAATCCGGTATTCCAGGGCAAGCTTGGGCGTTATGGCATCCCATGAATCATCGAGATGCTCTGCGCTAATATGGTTTTGATATTCCTTTTCCGTTGTTTCATACCGTAAACCGCCGGTGAGACTGAACCGTTGGGACAGGGGATAGGTCATATTGGTAAAAACAGCATAGGTGTTTCCTTCGTCTTCGCTGTGTCGAACCCTGGTCAGAGTAGTAGCCCTGTCTTCCCCCTCATCCTTATCACCATAGACGCCTGCAATCCACTTCATGCCGCCATTGTCATAGTTCAGGCGCAGTTCCTGGGACACTGTCTCGCTTTCGGTTACCTTATCCGAATGTGAGAAGGTTACGCTATTGAAATCCCAATCATTGGTGGGCGAGTGTTCATAAACCCTTCTGGACGTAACAGACGTCAATTGAAACACATCGTTGATCTCATAATCAATTTTGAGGGATTGAGTTTCTTGTGAGCTATCGTTTTCCGCATTAAAATTGGAAGAGACCTTTCGATATTCGGGCGCAGGCAATCCGTACTGCGACGCCTCATACTCCGACAGGTTCATCTGATACGCGCCATCGTTATATTGAGTTTGTGATGCAACAAAAGAGATGTCCAGTTGATCCGTGGGTGTCCAGCGCAGATGTGCCCTGCCAAACCAGTGTTCTCTATCAGCCTCATCTTCTCCTGTTGCCGTGTTTTCGATGAAACCGTCTTTCTGGTGGAACTTTGCGGCAATACCCAAAAAAAGTTTGTCTTTTTGAATGGGACTGCTAAGCTTGACGGTGTAGGTTTGGGTTAAAGGGTCATCATCGGTCTCGGAAGAGAGCAATGTACCGATATTGACAGACAGGCTCCCCCTAAAGTCGTTGTCCGGTTGCCGGGTAATGATATTGATTGCCCCTGCTTCCGTGTTTTTCCCGTACAAGGTGCCCTGGGGGCCCCGGAGTACCTCTACCCGTTCAATATCAAGAAATGTAGAGTCAAATCCAAGCACCGACTGGACCGGAACACCGTCTATAAAAAGTCCGGTGGAAAGATCCATGGTTTGCCAGGGGGCGCTAATACCTCTCATGGAAGGTGCATTCATGCCACTCCCTCCTTGGTAAAATACCGCTAAACTGGGAACAAAACCGGCAAGATCAGAAATGGATTCGATTTTTGCGTCCTCAATTCCCTGGGCCGTGAATGCGGTGACCGCCATGGGTACGTCCTGGATATTTTCCTCCTGCTTTTGGGCAGTGACGGTTATGGTCTCCAGCGTTTCCGGGGTTTCAGACTGATCTTTAAGCGTTTGTCCGGAAAAGGCCGGCAGACTGACTGAAAACAGAAGGATTGCCGTTCCCAGAAATATCTTTGGTTTGAAAAACAAGTTCACTTCTCCTCCCTTTTTGGTATGTATTATCGTTTTTTCATCTGACGGGCATTATCACGAATGCGCCGGCAGACGGCCCTGTATGGAGATTGGCTTATAATACATTTTTCAGGAGAGGGTCTGGTAACTGGGTCTTTTTTGTCAGGATGGCAGTATTCTTTTAGTGATAAAAGCCACAGTTGCCCAGGCCTTATTTGATGGAATCTTTACTGGGCAGGTGGCCAAAATACTTTTTAAATGCTTTGGTAAAATAGCTGGGACAGGAAAAGCCCACGGCATAGGCCGCTTGGGCGACATTCATCTGGCCGTCCATCAAAAAATCCATGGCCGTTTCAAGGCGGCGGTTGCGCAGGTATTCAAAGGGAGTCATACCGTAAAACACCCGGAAGCAGCGGAACAGCTTGCTGCGGCACATTCCCACTGAACGGGCCAGTTGATTCAGGTCAGGGGGTGTTTCCAGATCACAGGCCAGCAGACGGGCCGCTTCCCGTATCCGTTCCTCATCCTGGGACGGCAAAGAATTGACATCATGTGTCCCGAGCTGGGCCGCTTCAATTTGGCCGATTTTATGGGCCATAAGTTCCAGGGCTTTGCTTTCAAGAAAAAAACGTTTAGCCCACCCTTCCTGGTAAGGGCAGTTAAATATCTGGAAAATGGCGGCACGCATGGCCGGCGTGATTTGATCTACATGGCTGAATGCCTTTTGGGGCGGCTTGTTCAGCCTAAACGGCAGCCCGTCGGTTTCCTCCCGGGCACAGGTATAAAACTGTGTAAAATCCATAAAAATACCGACACGCACCACCCGTTCCGTATCCATGTTTATGGTAAGTCCGTCCGGGTCTGCGCAAATAAAACGGGCTCGCCCCGACTCGAAGTCCCTGCCTCTTTTTTGACCCGCCGGATACCTGCGACGATAGCCGGACAACCAGAAACTAAATCCAATGGGATTAAAGGGGGAGGCCAACTCTACGGTTATGGGACGCTTGAGGGTGTAGTCTGCTGTGGTCAGTTGTATCCCGGATTTGAGACCGACGTTTTGTATGTATCCCTTCCCCATGGACGGGGAAAATGAGAACCGGGTATTTTCTGATGCACTTGCCATGGCTTGGGCCAGGTTATATATCGTTTCCATTTCAATAGACCCTTGGAACCAAGTTCGAACAAATCGATTACATGACCCAACCATTCAAACCCATATTCTTCCGGAATCAACCACTTTTCAACTTATTTCGTTTTACGGTGAGCCCCATTAGCAATCTCAAATATAGTTTTTAATATCTAACTTATATTTATAAATTGTCAACTGTTTTAGCCATAAATTGAATACTAAATACTAAGGTCGTGGAAATTTAATGCGGTCTCTTTAGAACCGCTTCAAAGCTTCAGGGGCCCGCGTCAAAGTCCGGGAATAAAAGCCCGTCTGTTTTGGACAGCGCCAGGGCATGGAAGGGGCAATTCTCCGGGTACGTTCCAATACGCCTATGAAAAAACCGCTCGTTTTTTGGTTTTATTACAGGAAGAATCTGAATCTGTTTTTAAGGCAAGAAAACCCGGCAGCGCAAAAGGGATTCTCCTGGTGTTATCGGAAAATGATGAAAAGATGATCAATACGGCATTATGGCGCGCAACCGGTCAACAATTCCCACCAGCGCGCCTGTTTTAAAATGGATGGCGTTGGCCGGGCAGACCTCCTGGCAGCAATAACAGCGGATACAGGTCAGATGATCAATGACGGCCCGGCGTGTTTCCAGCAGCCTGAGGCTTCCCGGCGGACAGACCGCCGCGCATTTGCCGCAGCCCTGGCACAGGACAGGGTCCTGGACGGGCCGGGATGTCAGGTGTCTGCGTATCAGTCCGGAAAGGAAAACCGGCACCTGCATGGCCGATTCCAGCACCGGCAATTGGAAATCTTTTGGGATCAGCCCGTTGGGGTCGTCGCCAACCATCTGCGTATCAGAACCATGGGATTTGGCAAGGCCCCTGCGGACTGCCGCACTATATAAAGGGAAACTTGCCGGATGCGCACCCAGCAGGGGCGCCAGGGCCAGATCCATGGCCAAAGGATCACAGGACGCGGCCAGAAAGCCAAGATGGCAGGGTGTGCCGTTATTGGGCCCGCGGCCTTGCATACCCCAGACAGCGTCAAGAATGGTCAGGGCCGGTTTGACCGTACGGCAGATATCCAGCAAAAGGTCGGCAAACAGGATCCGGTTGGTGCCTGCGTGCATATGCCACTGGCTTTTACGCGGACCCACCACTGTGCCGAAAAGATTTTTAACCCCCATGGTTAAAAGCATCATGCAATGGGTCTTCAGCTTGGGCAGATTGATGACCACATCGGCGGTCAGTGCGGTATCTTCCAGTTCCAGGGCATGGTATATTGAGCCTTGGGGCGTTCTGGCCAGGATTGGCCGGCAAAATTCAATCAGATCCGCCCCAAGCTCGGCAGCCACCGCCTTCATCCCGTTAACCCGGGAGATACGGGACACCCTGTCAATGGCCGGACTGTCTCCGATGATGATCCGCCCCCCGGCCTTTAACACCAGTTTTCCCACCGCACGCACCACGGCAGGGTCCGTGGTCACCCGCTGTTCCAACGGCGCGGCACTGAGCATATTGGGTTTGAGCAGCACACGCTGTCCCGGACGGACAAACTGTTCCATGCCACCGCACAATGTCACGGCCCGGTCCACTGCGGACGCCACATTTGCCGCATCATAATCCGGACATGCACAAAGCGCCACTTTAGTCATGACGTCTACCCCCATGTTTAAAGAGCCCTTTGATGTCCTCCAGTATCAGGTAAAGACAAGGCACAAGCCCCAGGGTAATCAGCGTGGCAAAAAAAATACCGAACCCAAGGGAGATGGCCATGGGAATAAGAAATTTTGCCTGGCGCGAAGTTTCCATGATAATCGGAGCCAAGCCCCCGCAGGTGGTTAAC
>NZ_JBFXHE010000298.1:0-5529 GCF_050177295.1 Desulfobacter sp. | reverse complement strand
CATAACTACCATAAATTTAAGTTGATATTAAAGATAGATGATCACTGATAAACATCCGGCAATGCTGCTGTCATCCATTATGACAGCAATTATATTCTGTCTGGCAGGAATGGGTCTGTATGCGAAAACGCTTGCCCTGATTGCACCATCAATTGCGACGGTCTTCATGATATGGGCCGCATATCATTTTTTAAGTGAGCGATCCGTAATCTTGGGACGCACTATTGTACTGATTTTCACCGCCTATATAACCTGGTTTGCCTGTCTTACCGGCGGCATTTTCAGTCCCGGTCTCTTTTTTTTCATCATTGTCATGGCCGGAACTGTTCTATTCGTTGATTTGTCCGGTTTTTTCCTTGTTTTCGGCATTTGTGCGGGATTGGTTGCCTTTTTTTATTTTGGTCCCTCCTGGGGGCCTGGCGCATTGAATCTCAATGAATTTCGCTTTGTGTGCTTTATAATCCTCTTTTCCGGTATCGGATCTATTTTGTTGCTAATGCTCAAAAAACATCAGGCACTTATTACGGAAAAACAGGCTGCTGTTGAATTTTCTCAAAAAGTTCAGGCGGATGCCAAAAACGCGATTGAAGTTAAAGATAACTTTTTGGCCAATATGAGCCATGAAATACGAAATCCCATGAACGGGGTTTTAGGCATGATTCACGTGCTTCTTGGCTCTGAGCTTGACGCCGAGCAAAGACGCTACGCAGACATTGCCTATAACAGCGGCAAAGCCCTTTTAACCATTGTTAATGACATTCTGGATCTATCCAAAATTGAGGCAGGCAGAATTGAATTAGATATCCGTCCCTTTGATCTTGAAATAGCCGTCAAGGATATTGTCTCTTTACCGGAATTGCAGGCCAGGCAAAAAGGACTTGGGTTTATCTATAATATCGACACGGATGTGCCAAGGCGCCTCAAAGGCGATATCGGCAGAATACGCCAGGTGCTTTTAAATTTTACAAGCAATGCCATCAAATTCACTGAAAACGGGTCTGTGACCCTGAATGTGAGACTCAAAGAGGACAAGGAAGAACATGCGTTGATTCATTTCAGCGTGGATGATACAGGTATCGGTATCAACGAGGAAGTTCTCAAAGGCCTTTTTGCGCCCTTTGTTCAGGCTGATGCGTCTATAACAAAGAAATATGGCGGTACCGGCCTTGGTTTATGGATATCAAAACAGTTTATCGAATTAATGGGTGGACAGGTTGGGGTGGACAGCCTTGAAATGATAGGCTCCACCTTTTGGTTTGAAGCCCCCTTTGAAAAACAGTTGCCCGAGGAGATTGCCCAGGAGCTGTCTGCCGTTCCCATCAACGACATCAGGGTGATCGCCATATCTAACGAGCCGGAACCCAGCACCCGCCTGACAAAAGTACTTGACCAGATCGGATTTAATTATAAGACGTGTGAACACAGCCGAGTTATTGAACTTGTTACCCTTGCAAAGACAAATTCAATCCCTTTTCATGTGGTCATTATGGAGGTTAGCGAATCGGATCAATATGCAAGGACCCTTGGCAGGGAATTCCGCCAGGATCTTGAGTTGAATTGCCTTGCGTTAATTCTCGTCACTGCTGTGGGTAAGAAGGGGGATGCAAGGGAATTTGAAGACCTGGGCTTTTCAGCCTTTTTAAGCTTTCCTTTGGACGGAACCATTCTCCAGGATGCCATCCGCACGGTGCTTTCACCGACCTATCGGAAAAACCGCCAGGCCATTATTACCCGCCATACTCTTGCAGAACGTAAAAAAAGAGCGTTTAAAATTTTAATCGTGGATGACATTGAAACCAATGTCGTGACGGCAAAGGCAATTATATGCACACATGGATACCAGGCTGATTCGGCATCCAACGGCCTTCAGGCTGTTGAAGAGGCGAAAAATAATAAATACCATTTGATCTTCATGGACTGCCGGATGCCGGAAATGGACGGATATGAAGCCACCCGTCAGATCCGGGCATATGAAGCCTTAGAAAAACTCACACCCACGCCCATCATTGCTATGACCGCAAATGCCTTTGAAAGGGACCGGCAGAGATGTAAAGCGGCCGGCATGGATGATTTTATTTCAAAACCAGTTAATCCCCAGGCTTTAATTGAACTTATTGAGGCATATAAGTATGGAACCGTGCCTTCGGTGGCGTTTGACCCACCGAATTTTGACATGCCTGGTCCTGAAATGTATGACATTGAGAAACAAGAACAGCCCCTGACCGCTTTGGAAGATAACGATTCACGCCCATTTGTATTTGACAGGATCGGATTTCTTGAACGCTTTGGCAATGATAGGCAATTGGCTGCAGAAGTCCTTGAATCCTTTTTTCAGGAAGTGGAGGGAGTTGTTGATAACCTTGTGTCTGCTGTTAAACAAGCGCCATTTGAGCCCGAAAATGTCAAGGCCTGTGCCCATGCGTTAAAAGGCGCTGCCGCCAATGTCAATGCTGAGCAGTTAAGACTTGCCGCCGCCGACATTGAAACCCAGGTCGGTAATGGTTTGAAATTAGATACAATTGTTGTAACCGAAATGATTAAGGAAAATTTGAACCAGTTTAACAGGAACGCGTTTTTATGATTGATATTGAAACCATGACCATACTGATTGTGGATGATATGAAAAGCATGCGCCTGACCCTGCGCAAAATGCTGCGGAATCTTGGGATCGGCAAAGAGCTTTTTTTTGCGGATAATGGAAAATCAGGTTTGCTTGCGCTGAAAAACCATTTCTGTGATTTGCTCATTGTTGACTGGAACATGCCGGAAATGAACGGCAGCCAGATGCTGGCCAACTTGCGCCGGGATAAAGAGATCAGGGACATTCCTGTTATTATGGTTACAGCTGAAAACGAGCGCGACGTTGTGGCCGATGCTGCAGAATACGAAGTGGAGGGGTATCTTCTTAAACCATTGACCCTGGACGCCCTGGATACAAAGATAAAAAGTGTTATCGAGGCTGTCAACCACCCGGAAAAGGCAAAAATTCACCTGCTCGAAGCAAGAGCATGTGAAGAGGCAGGCAATATCGAAGGCGCCATAGACGAAACCCGAAAAGCCTTGGGGCTCAAACCCAATGCATCACGTATTTTAAGAAAACTTGGGCTGTTATACCTTGAGGCCAAGAAAGCCGAAATCGGTGAAAAATGTCTTCAAAAGGCCGTTGCCGTAAACCCTCAGGATACAATTTCACGAAACCACCTGGCCAAGTTGTATATTAACAAGCGTAACTTTAAACAGGCCGCCCAGCTTTACATGGAAATTCTCTCTTTTAGTACCAGGTATTTTGATTCAGCGGTTCACTTGGGTGAAACACTTTTGATTAACGGATTCAGAACGGAGGCAAGAACGCTTTTTTCGCGTATCATCTCAAAAAGCCGATTCAACAGGATGCTTCAGGAAAAAATCATGAATATCTGTCTGGACAACCAGGAATATGAATATGTGGCCAAGATCGTTACTGAAGCGATCAAGGAGAATCCTGCCAACATGGATCTGATGTATAAGGCCGGCACCATTTACCTTGAAACCGGTGATCAGGAAAAAGCCATGGAATGCTTTATTACGGTTGATGACAACATGCGAGGGGGTGTTAAAACCAAACTTCAGATCGCCCGGATTCATATCAACAATAAACGTATTCTCCAGGCTGACGACTATCTGAACCGCATTTTGAGGATTGATCCGTCAAATAAGGAGGCCCTTAAACTACGGCGCCAAATTTAGTTCCTGTCCGGAAAACAGCCTTTTTGTCCAATTTCCACGTTGGATGATATTTCTTATTTCCGGACAGGCACTCATCTAACGTTCAACCCCTACATGGTTAATAGTCGAGGCCATATAACCTGCACCAAATCCATTGTCTATATTGACCACCGCAATATTTGAACTGCATGAATTAAGCATACCCAAAAGGGCGGTCATGCCGTTGAAGCTTGTGCCGTAACCAACACTTGTGGGAACAGCAATTACAGGCGCTTTGACAAGGCCACCCACCACAGAGGGCAGGGCACCTTCCATACCTGCGGCAACAATAATGACAGACGCTTTTTCAAGATCTTGCCGATATGCGAAAAGGCGGTGGATGCCTGCGACCCCGACATCAAAAAGTGTTTTGACTTCATTTCCCATGGCTTTTGCCGTTAAGAAGGCTTCCATGACCACCGGAATATCTGAAGTGCCTGCACTGACGATGAGAATTGTACCCCGGCCTGTAATGGCGGGGGGCTGTTTTTCTATTTTTAACAGATGGGCGTCATCAAAATATTGTGCATTGGGAAACCGTGAAAGAACGGCATCTGCCTTATCCTCATCAATGCGGGTTACAAGCACGATATTTTCCGATTGTTCCAGTTTTTCAAGAATGGCAATAATCTGTGCCGATGTTTTGCCCTGCCCGAAAATAACTTCGGGGAATCCTTTGCGAAGAGCTCTGTGATGATCCACATGGGCGCAACCGATATCTTCAAACGAAAGGTGTTTTAATTGATCTGCGGCCTGTCCAACGGGCAGTGCGCCCTCGGCCACCATGGAAAGAATTTGTGTTAGTGTATCAATGTTCATATAGCGTCTAAGCGTTTTGCCTTTTCAACCAGGCAAGTCCTTTCCCTGCTTTATTTGTTTCTTCCGAAGACGGAGTCTCCTCCCGGGCAGAAGGTTCTTGTTCAGGGGCCGGTGCCTGCCGGGAAGGTATAGTCTTGTCTTTGCCCCACTGGTAATGACCGAATTTACAATACCCCCGAACATTATTGAATCGTGCATCAATGTTCTTGGGAATGGGGATCACATTGCCTTTAACCAATGATATCAGAAATTCGGCCAAAGGGATAGACCCACCCCCGGATACGATAATTGACACCACTTTCCTGACGCAATTTATCAGCTATCACGGAAAAGCACTTGGCCACGCCTGTGTCCATGGTTGACGACCCCCTTTCAATGTACTGGAGATGGTCAAAGATGGAAAAATCCGTTGTTTTAAATCCAATATCCACCACCCCGAGCTTGGATGTTGCAAGGTCTCTGTCACATATTTTTTCGTTGCCTGCCGCCGCAAGGGCCATTATCTTGATGAATTCTTCAACCATTTTTTCCTGGTCAAGGGTATATTCGGTGAGGCTGGACTGACGTTCGGCATAGGCTCCTAAAAAATACGTTTTATTGTCCAGAGTGATATGCAGATTTGCTGCTGCTGCGGCATCCCCCATGGATGACATAAACTGGATATCAGGCGCATCACCGATCAGGGATTTGAAAATTACCGAGTTTTGTCCGCTATATGCTTTTGTAAAACCAAACCCCACATCTATGCCGATAATTTCCATGTCCTGACATCCCTATGTAATCTGCCCCTATGTAATTTGCCCCTATGTAATTTGCTTAGATACGTTGTGAATTGTTCTGGAATTATTTCACGGCAAAGGTACCACTGTCCCTAAAAGCAGTCAAGGAATCAGGGCTATTGCATGTAAAAAAATTACCTAATCTTTTTCATTCATTATCGATACTTTTTTTGACAAAAAGTATTTT
>NZ_JBFXHE010000297.1:0-5555 GCF_050177295.1 Desulfobacter sp. | reverse complement strand
CTCTTTAACAGGATGTATGAGAAAACACCCTTCCGAATCCAGAACCCATGCATATTCGACGGCCTTCTCTGGTACAATGGCATCTATAATCGGATTTAAAACAGTTATCGGATCAAAGGATCCCACCAAAACGCCTTTGATGTGGGATGTGACCGGGTCATGATTAAAAACGGGAATGGCGATCCTGATTCTTGGTTCATTTTTTTCATTGTAAATAAAACTGGAAATCGCTACTTTTCCAGTTGACAATGCTTTTTTATAATAATCCTCAGTATCATATCTTTTTCCAATCAATTTCCCGCGGAACCCGTCACTGGGATAAATAAATGTCAATATTCCCTTTGTATCTAAAAATCGTATGGAGGTCACTTTCCGCAACCCCTGATGCCGGTTATAAAACAATTCATCAAAAGGCAGAATTGAAGACAAATCCTGGCCGGCATTTGTCATGAAATAAAGATCGGAAATAAATCGGTCAAAATATTTTTCAATGGCGGAGGCCACTAATTTTGTCTCCATGAGCTGCTGAATGCCATACTGCCTGGCAGCCATGTGCCGTAATTCACGTCTGCTGTTTTTATTGATATATATCGCGATGATAGTAACTGTAACAATGGCCAGGATAATGAAGAATAAAGACAGTTTTGGAGAGATCTTCATTGCTTTTATCGGGATCACCATAATTTATTACTTCCTACCCATTTTGGCATGCGCCCAATAATATCCTGGCCTTGATCATCCTTTGGGTCAATTTTGATGATCGAATCATGAATACTTATCGAAATACCTTTAACGGCAGGGGGGTATAAATTTGAACAATGCCCCCAATTCTCAAGTGGCCGAAACGATGATCAAGGCCAATATTCTGCTCTTGCGCATGAACTCAATGACAACTAATGCAAAATTGGCGCAAAACTAATGCAAAACTAATGCAAAACTGATGCAAAACTGATGCAAAACTGATGCCTTAAAAAATCAGAATTAGAACGATATCACTATAATATAGTTACAAGAGCCAATCGGCCGTTTTCAATCATAGCATATTCCTGCACATAATGCCGGGAAAAGAAAGAAAAATTTATTTTATTATATCAAATAATTGAAGCGTATAGGAAGTTGCATTTTGTCCCCTGATATCATTATCTTGGGGTGATATCAGGGGAAATGTGTTTAATTTAACATTGAGATGCTTTGTTAGCTGTAAATGGATGTCAGGATTATTTTCAAGATGTAAATAATTTTTACCCTATTGAGCCATCAAGCGTTTCAGATGTAATAATTGGGGGTCATATTTTAAATCGCGTTATCATGCTATTAAGATTTTCAGCCAGCCTGGACAATTCCGTGGAACTGGTATTAACCTGCCGGCTGCCGGCCTTCATTTCTTCCGAAGCCTGACTGACCTGATGAATATCCTTGCTGACTTCTTCGGCCACAGCTGAGGCCTGGTTGACATTTTCGTTCACCTCCTGGACCCCGTTGCCTGCCTGGCTCACATTGTTCGTGATTTCCTGGGTCGTTGCCGTCTGTTCCTCAATGGCAACGGCAACTGAGGTGACAATGGTGTTAATCTCATTGATCACCCCGACAATTTCGTTAATAGCGGTTACGGATTCACCGGTACTTTTCTGCACCTCACCGATCCGGGCACCGATCTCATCCGTGGCCTCGGCTGTTTGCTGGGCAAGGGCTTTAATTTCTGCTGCGACTACGGCAAATCCTTTTCCGGCCTCTCCGGCCCTTGCCGCTTCAATGGTGGCGTTAAGGGCCAGAAGATTGGTCTGCTCAGAAATGTCTGCAATGGTTTCGGTTACCCTGCTGATCTGGGAAGCAGCTTTTCCCAGCGCGTTGACTTTTTCTGAAACCGCTTCTGCCTTTTTCACGGCATCCAGGGTTGTCTGGCTGCCTTTGGATGTATTGGATGCGATCTCCGAAATGGTGGAGGACATCTCTTCGGCCGCAGCAACAATCATTTGAATATTGGCAGCGGTCTGTTCAGTTGCTGCGGCCACTGAATTCATGTTTGCGGTCATCTCTTCTGCGGCAGCGGCCACACCGTTGGATTTTTCGGAAGTATCATCCGCATTGGCTGCCATTTGTTCGGAAATGGCGGACAGCTCTGTGGATGCGGCGGTCAATGTCTGAACACCGCCGGTGATCTCTTTGAGCATACCCGTCAGGTTCCCGGCCATTTCTTTCATACCGGCATAAACACCGGTCAGGTTTTTGCCATCATCCCTGAATTGGATTGTCAGATCCCCGGCGGCAATACTGTCGGCAATACCGGCAATCTCCAATGGCTCCCCGCCCAGTTGGCCCATGACGCCGTTTACAAACCAGAGAACACCCAACAAAATGACGGCAAGAAAAAAAGTTGCGATCATTAGTGAAAGATTTCTGATATGTCTGGCTGGCGCCAGAAACTCTTTTTCATTCTGGGTAACGCAGATACTCCAGCCCGTTGAGTTAACCGGGGCAAATCCGGCTATTTTGCGCACGCCTTTAAATTCATAATCGTGGACACCGGTTTTCCGGTCCAGCATTTGCCTGGCCACCTCCTTCATCCCGTTTAGTTGGGTGGCATTGGTCGTAAAAATAAGATCCGGGTTGGGGTGGGCAATGAACGTCCCTTTTGTGTCAACTAAAAACGGATAACCGGTTTTTCCCAGTTTAACCCGGGTAATGATATTGCTTAACTGATTCAGTTTGATCACCGATATCATTACGCCGGAAACTATCCCGTTCTCCTGTTTTATGGGAACCGCAACCGTCAGAACCGGATCCCCGGATGATTTTGACAAAATGGGGTCGCTTAAACTGAGCGACCCTTTTTTTGCTTCAACAAAATACTCCCGTTCCCCCAGAGTGAACCCATTTGTTTTTCCCCCAAGACTGTCGGCGATGACGGTGCCGTTTTGATCTGTAACCATTATGTTTTCATGTCCGTTTTTAACCTGGCCATGCGCATCAGCCAGAAATTTTGCCAGTGCATTCAATTCCGGTTTTACCTGGTCCGGCCCCAGGTTAAATGCCTTTGAGACGGTCTCTTTTAATATCGGCACTTGAGCCATGGACAAGGCAAAGCCTTTTTCCTGACTGATAAACTCTTCACCCAGGCAAGACAGATCTTTGGCGACCTGGACGGAGTTGGACTTGTGGCTTTGTATCAAAGCGTCAGAGGATTTGCTTACTGAAAAATAACTGCAAATAGCCAGGGGGAGCATGGAGGCTAAAAACCCTCCGATTAATAACCTTGACTTCAAAGACAACTTCATTCTGGGATTTCCTTTCCTATATTATTAAATTTTAAACTGTTTTACCATTTCATTGCCTGACTGTTCCGAAGTTTGATGCGCGTTTGACAGCATCTGGGCGGAGATGACAGAAAGCTCAGTGGAGGAAGCGGTAAGGGTCTGGGTGCCTGAAGAAATGTCCGCGAACATGGATCTCAGATTTTTGGATACATGATTCAGTGCATTGGCCAAAACGCCTATTTCATCTGCCTGATTCACCTCAAGCGCCCGGGTTAGATCTCCCTGGGACAATGCCTTTGCAAATTCGACCCCTTTTCTGACCGGACGGGTAATGCCCAATGTGATTAAACAGCCGAGTATTTTCGTTGGTAAATTTAAATCACCCAATTTCATAAAATTCTCCCGTTTAAAATTCGCTGTGGAAGCTCTATCTGTAGCAGATCTATATCAGATCTAGGGGTTAAGGGCGGCCCGGACCGCCTGTGCCAGTTCCCGGGCAATCAGCGGCTTCATTACCACGGCAAACGCACCGCTTGTTTCGGCAGCGGACTTCCCATCACTGAATCCGGTGCTTAAAATAATGGGAATGTCTCTGTGCAGTTCACGGATTTCACGGATTAACTGAATTCCGGTCATCCGGGGCATGGTCAGGTCAGACAGCACCAGATCAAAGGCCTGGGGATCCTTTTTGAAGATTTCAAGGGCCTCAAGACTGTCGGTCACGCCTGTTACCTCATATCCCAATGTCATCAGGATGAGCCGGGCGGATATAACAATATCTTCTTCATCATCCACCATGAGAATCCGGCCGGTCTCCTTTGTCAGCGGCAGCCCCGGGAAAACCGTTGATTCCTCTTTGCCGGTACGGGCCGGCAGATATATCTTAAAAACCGATCCCTTGTCCGGTTCGCTGTAAACCGAAATGCCGCCGCCCATGTCTTTGACAATACCGTGGACAATGGAAAGTCCCATACCGGTGCCTTCACCCTTGGCTTTGGTGGTAAAAAACGGTTCAAAAATCCGTTCTATCACCGGCTCTGGAATACCGCATCCGGAATCGGTGATGGACAGCTCCAGATAGTTGCCCGGATCCAGGCCCTTGATTCGCACCTCTTCCCAATTTTCAATCCGGACAGATTTAAGACCCACTTCCAGAACGCCGTTCTTCCCTTCCATGGCATGGCCCGCATTGGTGCACAGGTTCATGATGATCTGGTGGATTTGGGAGGCATCGGCCTCCACCATGATGTCGGGTGCATCCAGTTTCCGGATAATTTCAATATTTTTAGGGATGGACGCCCGGATAAAATTAAGGCATTCCTTAACCAAAGGCGTGATGGCCAAAGGTGCCCGCCGGATTTCCTGCTGCCTGCTGAATACCAGAATGTGGCGGATCAAATCCCGGGCTCTGATGCCGGCGGAAAAAATCTTGTCCAGACTCTTGATCAGCTCAGGGTCTGATTTGCACTGCAACCGGGCCAGTTCGGCAAATCCCAGAATTGAAGAGAGGATATTATTAAAATCATGGGCAATGCCGCCCGCCAGGGTGCCCACAGCCTCCATTTTCTGACTCTGCTGAAGCCGGCGCTCCATCCGCCGGCGCTGGGTGATGTCCCGGGTGACCCCAAGGATCCGGTTTGCCCTGCCGGCCTCATCCCTTAAAAAGCTGGCTTTTATTTCAGTCCAGACAAAAGATCCGTCTTTTCGCACCTGTTCCAATGCGGTTAACCAGGATCGTCTGGGATCGGCGTCAGGACCGCCTTGCTTTGTCATCTCTTCGCTGATCACGCTGATAAACCGCTCCAAATATTCCGGCGCAATAATATCTTTCAGCCCAAGCTTTTGGACCTGTTCCGGGGTGTATCCCAAAATGGTTTCCACGGACGGGCTTACATAAAGAAAATGCATATCCGGCAACCCAAGGGTCCAGATAATGTCACTGGCGTTCTCCATCAGCAAGCGGTACCGCTCCTCGCTTTGCCGCAAAGCCTCCTCCGAAGCTTTGCGCTGGATAATTTTCCACATGCCGTCCATGAGCAGGTTCATCTGCCGGATATCGGAATTATCATAGTTTTCCGCTTTGTTCCCCACCACGGCCACGGCCACAATCCTGCCGCGGTCAAAGACCGGAACATTCATGTACCTGATGATCCGGATATGTCCGGCCGGGAACTTGTTTCCTTCGGATTCCTGCTGATAATCATTAACAATTACCGTTTCGCGTTTCAGGACAGCCTGTGTCCACAATTGACTTGTCGCCTGGTGGCAACGTCCGTTATTGTCCATGACCTTACAGTCCTG
>NZ_JBFXHE010000296.1:0-5565 GCF_050177295.1 Desulfobacter sp. | reverse complement strand
CTCATAACTTTCAGGCGGCCGTTTGAAATAAAGCCATTGCCAGAAGGAAGCGGCATCAATCCCCCGGTCCTCTATCTCGGCCAGGGTGGAGGTCATGGTATGGATATTGTGAATGGAAAACAGGCAGGGAACTCCATACTGCCTTGCCATGGCCGGGATCAGGCCTGTCATCCAGTCATTACAATGGATGATATCCGGTTTTACCCTGGGGATGATATTATTGATCACCTCCCGTTGAAATGCCAGGGACACCTTCAGATTTGTTTTATAACTACCGGAATATACTTTTTCTTTATAAAGAAACGTCCGGTCCGCGGCAAAATGAATCCGCTTCTCGTTCAGGCTTTGCCTGATTTTTTCCACCTCCAGGTCATGCTTTTCGGTGGAATAATCATGATAGATGGAACGGTAATCAGGTATGGCGACATGGACATCGCAGTTCAGATCAAACAGGGCACTGATCAGGGCCGCTGAAACATCGGCCAGGCCGCCGGCCTTGGCGGAATAACCTGCGCATGATCCCATTTCTTCAGGAAGATAAGTCACCTCCGGGGTGACGATAAGAATTCTTGCTCTATCAGGCATAAGTACCTCCTCCCCTATTTCAAACCGGTCATCAGGAAAACCATGACAAAGAGGGCAACGGTTTCAATAATGCCAAGCACCATCATATAATTACCAAACCCTTTTCCCGTTTCAGCCAATGCATCTGAAGCCATGGCGCCGGCCCTGCCCTGTAACCAGGCCGAAAGGCCCATTGCAATCCCACCGCCCAGACCCACAAAGAGCTTTACAACACCGGACACAGTGGCAGGTGCCGCTATTAAAGCGTTCATTAAAATCATACCGTAAATTGTCTGGGACAGAGGGGCTCCCACAAAAGTCACCAGAATAAACGGAGCCGTTTTATTCTGCAGATAACATTTTTTCCATGCACCAAGTGCTCCCATACCCGCGGCCATCGTGCCAAACGCCGATCCAACGGCAGCAGAAAAAAGAACAAGAACAAAACCCGTGTCACCAAGACTGTTCAGAAAATCCATGTATATTCTCCTTTTAATTTTTATGGTTCCGGTTCCCGGAAAGGGTCATAGGGAACCCCTGACCATTCAATGCTCAAATGTTTTGAAAATTCCAGTACATTCAACCGGATGCCGTGCACCAGGATGGCCATGGCACCCAGAAGAAGATTCACCGAATGGCCGCCCAGAAGTACGAGAACCGCCGCAAACATCGCCGGCAGCGTGTCAAAACCGATATTGAAAGCCATGTTGTTAAAAGCCACAGCCACCTCTTTTGTGGACATACCCACGGCAAAGAGCCGCACATAGGAGACAAGATCGGAAAGGTTGCCTATCCAGGTAATGATATCCAGGGGCAGCCGGACAACACTCCTTGCCAGGCCTTTGAAAAAACCATCCTCTTTCTGCTGCCCGAAACAGATGATAAGGCAGAGCGCTGCAATAAGACAATAATACCCCAATGGAGAAAAAGGCTGATTGAGCACAAGAACACGGACAATGAAATAAATTGCCCATATTAAAAAAAACCAGCCTGTTTCCGCCAGAAATCTGATATGGGGAAAGGTATTGAGAATGCGCCGGCAATGGGCAAAGGAGAGCTGGACCGCTCCAATGAGAAAGCACAGATGTATGATAAAAGGCTGGCTTGTATCGGAGAACGTGTCCATGGAAGGAATAATCATGGCTTTAAATAAAGGGAAATTTCTTAAGGCTTCCACGCCAAACCAGCTCCCGGTCAACGCGCCCCAGACCATGGTGGATAAAGAGAGCAGATACAAAAGGGGAATGAGATCCTTGTGAGGCGCAGGAGATCGTTTTGCATGGAAAAAAGTGGCAGCCAGTATTATGAACCCATAGCCTGCGTCACCTATGATCATCGCGAAAAACAGGGTGAAAAAAAACAGGAAAGGCCCATTGGCGTCATATTCCCGGTATCCGGGCAGGACCCCTATGAATGCCATGACCGGCCTGAAAAGATGGGTCAGTTTTGAATACCGGACCAGGGATGGAACTGTTTCTTCCGGTCCTGGATTTTCAAGCACAATACCCCATTTTTCAATGTCTGCACGTTCTTTCAGCTTCCCGGTAAAGCAGGCGGGACAATACCCTTGCAGATATATAATGTCTCCTCTTCTGACCATGGCATTCCGCGCATTCTCATAGGCTAAAAGCGCTTTACATTCGTTCAGGGAACGGATCATATATTGGGCCGTACCATAAAGTTCCAAAATTCTTTTTTGGATGGTTTCAAGTGCTTCTCTTTTTTGTTCAAGCATCCGCGCTAAATGGGAAAGGCTCTGCTCTGGCATACTGATTTCATGGAAAGGAATGGGGCAGAGCGGCTCATGACAGGTCACAACCGCAAAGTATACCATTGCACCCCGGGTATGGATAGCCACACTTGCAATATCAGCGGGAAGCTGCCCCAGCTCTTTTTTACGTGCCTTAAAAAGACGGATGAAAATTGAGTGATCTTTCAACTGATCAATGTCATGGGGATCAAACTGTCCCCATATCTTCTGGTCCTCATACGCCTTTTCCAGTTCCTGAATCTGTGCTTCCAGGGAGGATGCCTCTTTGGTTTTACTGCATAACTCCCGAGCCAAGACAGTCCCGTCTTCATCTCCTTTACAGGGTTTAGCTTTCACTGCCTGGGGGATGAGACCAAGGGCCTCCTGAATCAGCAACATATTATCCCACAGCCTGTTTTTTACAGTCACATCAAAGAGTTCGGCATTTTCTGGCGGCCGGATGTGGAAAATCCCTGTTTCTCTCAGGGCTTTCAGGGTTTCATCTTCCCACGAAGCACCGGTCAGCAGGGTTACTTTTTTCATCGGCTCTATCATTTGCGCTCCTGTGCCTGAATTTTCTTTCTTGCAATGCGTGCCCAGCCCACTGCGGTTGCCATCTGCTCTGCCATGTGGATGGATATTTTTTTTATGGCGTTTTCAGCTTCCGGGATTTTCACCTTTTCAAAAAGATTTACGCGCTGGGAGGTGATTTGAAGCTCCACTGAAAGCAGACGAAACTGGGCCTCAAGGATGATACGCCGGGCGGTGAGGATGACAAGCGCCTGCAAGATTTCCAGTGCCTTGTCCACCCACAGGGGATATTCAAAAAGATCATATTCTTCAATATGTATGTGTGCCGCCACAAACACGGGAATATCCACGCCTGTGACATTGACCTTTTTTGTCTCAATCCCCTCAATAACCAATAATTGAGAAAGATCTATCCCTTGGGCAAGATAACCGGCCCAAGGGTTTATACTGTCTTTTATCCTGGCGATTTCCCCATTTATCTCTTTGATTTCCCTTAATATCCTTCCCATCTCAAGCTGCAGAAGCTGTTTTTTTATCTGCAACGTGGGCAGATATCTCTGAAATCGTTTCAGGCTGTCCTTTTGCTTTTTCAGCTCAGGTTTTGTCAGTTTGACTTTTTTCATTTTTTAACC
This sequence comes from Desulfobacter sp., assembly GCF_050177295.1. Taxonomy (NCBI): domain Bacteria; kingdom Pseudomonadati; phylum Thermodesulfobacteriota; class Desulfobacteria; order Desulfobacterales; family Desulfobacteraceae; genus Desulfobacter; species Desulfobacter sp. The sequence continues at coordinate 2,088 of NZ_JBFXHE010000296.1, read as the reverse complement.
CCAGGCCAGAACCGGGTAACCAGTTCGTTTTTAAGGCCTGTTTCATTGGGCGCAAAACAATCGGCCAGAATCTGCCACCCCCTGTCAAGGGCCTCAAACAGATGGATATTCACAGAGAGATCCATTAATTGAGCTTCAAAGGCAGTGCCGTATTTTAAAAGCTTTTCATCCCATGATGACATGCGAAATCCCATGGAACGTTTTTCCAGTGTCTCCTGGTAATCTGCATAGAGCTGCACCATATTGTCCATCAGGGCTCTATGGTCTTCCCGGGTATTTTTGTTGACAAGCTGTTTTAACCGGCTCAAAGAGCCAAAGGGTTCTATGCGGCCGTTGTTCAGGTAATATTGCCCTTCGGTGATGTACCCGGTATTATCGGGCACAGGATGGGTGACATCATTTCCAGGCATGGTGGTCACCGAAAGAATGGTCACGGAACCGGCATCTTTGAAATCCACTGCCTTTTCGTACCGGCATGCCAGCTGGCTGTAAAGATCTCCGGGATAGCCCCTGTTGGAGGGCACCTGCTCCATGATAATGGCGATTTCCTTGAGGGAGTCACAAAAGTTTTTCATATCCGTCAACAGGACCAGAACTCTTTTGCCCCCAAGGGCGAACCGTTCTGACACCGCAAGGCACAGGTCCGGCACCGTGAGACATTCAACCGTGGGATCTGCTGCTGTATGGATATAAAGAACAGACCTGTTCAGCGCCCCCTGTTCGGCAAGGGTGTGTCTGAAAAACAGATAGTCGTCAAATCGCAGTCCCATGCCACCAAGGACAATGATGTCAACCTCCGCCTGCATGGCGATCCTTACCAGCAGTTCGTTGTAGGGCTCTCCTGAGGTGGTGAAAATTGAAATCTTCTGGGACTCCACCAGGGAATTAAAGAGATCAATCATGGGGATTCCGGTATGTATCATCCTGGAGGGCACAATCCGCTTTGACGGATTTACCGTGGGACCGCCGATGTCCACCGGATTTTCCCTGAGATCAGGACCGTTGTCCCTTGGTTTCCCGATGCCGTTAAAAACCCTTCCAAGAAGATTCTCTGAAAAAGAGGTTCGCATGGGCGCACCTGTGAAACGGACCTCATCATTGGTGGAGATGCCACTGCTGCCGACAAATACCTGAAGATATATCCGGTCTCCATCAATCCGTATGACTTCCGCAAGGGATGACTGCTCCCTTGAAGAGATGACTGCCAGCTCTCCGTATGTGATATTCCGGGCATTCAGGACAATGACATTGCCTGATATCTGAATGATTTTATTGTATACTTTCAGCATCTTCCTCCCTATGCACAGGGATTCCGTCATTTAAGTTCTTAAAATTTTTGGCGCGTACAAATGTGGAATCCAGGTGATTTTCCATAAAGGGTTTGTCATGGAGCATGAATCCGTCCTCTCTGTTTTCCTGGCAGTATTCATTCAGGTAATTTGTAATTTGGGAGGCATAGGTTTCCATCTCATCACTTTCCCATTGAGAGGCATTGTACTCTATGAAAAGGGAGCGAAGTCTGCTGAAGACCGATCTGGCTTCGTCCTTATTCTTAAATGTCACCCGGGTGTTTATGATGTTTTCCATCATGCCAAAGCAGTTCAGTTGCCGTTCTCGTGATGTTGCACCGTCAATGGGGTCAAAGGCATTCTGCTGCAGATAGACGCTGTCAAAGAATTCCCCTTTTAAGTAAAGTACAAAGTCATCCATGGGAGTGCCTTCTTCTCCCACCACTTTCATCATTTGTGAGACTTCATATGCCCGGTTCAACAGTCTGATCATCTTTGTGCCGGCATCCTTTTCGATCACACCGGTATATTTGCTCCAGCTTTCCAAGGGATCTATGGCCGGATATCTGCGGGCATCCGACCTCTCCCTGGACAGGGCGTGAAAGGCCCCCACAGCCTTCAATGTCGCCTGGGTCACAGGTTCATCAAAATTGCCGCCAGCAGGGCTTACTGTGCCGCCGATGGTGATGGAACCGATACTGCCGTCCTTCATGCGCACCCTTCCTGCACGTTCATAAAAATTTGCCACAATTGACTCAAGATAGGCTGGAAAAGCCTCTTCTCCCGGTATCTCTTCAAG
>NZ_JBFXHE010000295.1:0-5579 GCF_050177295.1 Desulfobacter sp. | reverse complement strand
GGTTTGGCTCCCCTATCCATGTGCCCCGGGATATGGGGAAGGAGGGATTTGGGCAGATGCAGGCGCATGTGACCCAAACCCTTAAGCAACTTTATGCGGATACAGACGCTGTCTGGCAGGATGAGATCCGTCTCAGAGAAATTTTTGGTTGATCCGTTTCACTGTTTTTCAGCCATGATCATGGCTGCGCCCAAGGCACCCATCATCTGGGGGTGATTGGGGACAAGGACCTCTTTTTCCAGGGCCTTTGCCACCATGTGCACCATACATGGGTTTTGTGCCACCCCGCCGGAGAATACAACGGGCCCTTGGGCTCCCACGCGGTTCAGCATGCCCACGGCACGTTTGACCACACTTAAGTGAAGACCCCGGGCAATCTCCTGTCGATCCTGGCCCTTGGCAATGAGCGATGTCACTTCAGACTCTGCAAAGACGGTGCACATGCTGTTGATCTGAAGATCTTTTTGGGCAGCAAGGGCGGCCGGACCAAACTCATCCAGGGAAAACCCCAGATTCTGTGCCATGATTTCAAGAAATTTGCCTGTACCCGCAGCACACCGGTCATTCATTTCAAATTTCACCACCCGACCCTGTTCATTGAGCCGGATGGACTTACTGTCCTGGCCGCCAATATCAAGAATGGCAAGGGCTTCGGGGAATTCAAGGCGAACGCCTGCAGCATGGGCTTTGATTTCCGTGACCGTTGATGCATCTTCAAACGCCACCTCAAAAAGGTTGCGTCCGTAACCTGTGGCCATGATCTTGTCAAATTTTACCCCATCCATCACTTTTTTGGCCTGGGAAATGGGGTCAAATCCGGTATCTGTCTGGCGGGTTTCAATCACCTTTTTGTTTTCAACCACTACCAGTTCAATGCTTCTGGAACCGATATCAATGCCTGCGCAAATCATTTTTTTCCTTAGTCAGAGATTTGTTCTATAAAGGCTTCCACCCGGGTTTTAAGCTGCCCGACATCCTCCATGCCGTAATCGGTTTCAATCCTCATGCAGGGAATGCCTAATTTTTCAAGTTTATTTTCCACAGGGATGGATTCCATAATATAAGGCTGACAGAACTGCAGACCGTAATGGATCACACCGTCTGCACCATAGGCCTTGGCCATTTCAACAATATGGTCGCTCCGGTCCTGGTTGGGGGTAAAAATGGCGCAGTCCACCTTGAAATACCGGTCTGTGATCGCCTCCATCAATTCATCCAGGCTTTGTCCTGAATCCTCGGTCAGATTCCGGGTGCCTCTTTCACCCACGCAGGATTCTTCGCCTACGATTACGGCACCGGAGGTTTCAATTATCCAGGGCAGTTTCCAGTTGGGTACGGCCATGGGACAGCCGGAGATGAGAATCCTCGGGGTTTTTGAAGGGAATACGCCCTGATTTTCCTTGATTCGCACCTCAAGTTCGTCACAGATTTTGTTTACCGATTCGGTGAACCTGGCTGGATTGTCGTAAAAGAACACTTGATTGGCCAGAAGGGCGTCAAGTCCTGAAATGGGAGCCGGGTCCGCCTTTCTTAATGTTGCCAGCCGGTGCAGGGCTGCTCGTTTGGCATTGACCACCTTAATTGCTTCCTTAAGGGATTCTACGGAGATCTTATTTCCCGTTAATTTCTCCACTGCTGTTTTGAACCGTTCATATTCTGCTTTGAGAAGCGAGCGTCCCTGGCTGGATTTGACCTGGGGAAGGTCCATGACATAAAGGTTGTCCACCATACCGGCAAATATTTCATAGGCTTTTTTCTTTCCGTCACAGGTATTTTCTCCCACGATCATGTCTGCGCTTTCAAGGTAGGGACAAACTCTGCCAAGCTTGAAACCAAAGGAGGACTTGATCAATGAACAGGTGTTTCTGGGTAAATGTTTTTCCACCTCCTCAACGGCAAAGTCCGCACCGGAACATAATCCTACCAGGGTGGCGCCGCCTGCAAGCGCAATCTCTTCGGGAACAAATACGCAATAGCTGCCGATGATTTTGCGGTTCTGCTTTTTTTCGTCCAAAAGCTCTTTGATCCGCAGCCCATGAACCTCGCTCATGACAAAATCAAAATACCCCATGCCTTCGGGGCGATTCTTCTGGGCAAGATATATGTCCCGGTACCCTTGCCCCAAAACACCTAATAACGCGTCGTGGGCCTGTAAATCCATGCCAAGGCTCTCCCACATGGGGGCATAATCTTCGCTCATTGTATTCTCCTTTTGTAACGTCAAAGTTTGTCTTTTAAAATCGATAAACAATTTAGTCTCAAGTTGTTACGAAAGTTAATCTATTTTGAAATTTGCAAGTATAATGGGGGGCGGGATTTTAAATCAAAACGAAAATACAAATAGAAAAAATAAATACAATTGGAATTTTCAATAAAAACATAAGGGCAGAATATGAAACCATATCCTGCCCTCTAAAAATTATAACCAGAAATCTAAACGTTACATAGCGTTTTAAAAGTCTTCATCCAGTTCCTGGCCTTCCGGCATGTTAAGCAATTTCATGTCCGGCCCCAGATATTTCCGTTCCTTCCCGCCGAGCACGCCCAATGCAAAGCAGATCAATGTCCATAAATGCATAACATGATAATGACACTCGTAATGATCGGCAAGCTTGTGAATTTGATCATGGCAGTTATGGCAGGGTGTAATACAGTATTCTGCACCCGTGGCCACGATCTGATCTTTTTTAATTTCGCCGTATTTCAGACGCTGTTCATTGTACCCGGACTGCAGGTATCCGCCACCGCCGCCGCAACAGAAATTATTGGAGTATTTGGGGGCCATGTCGATGAAATTTTCTTCGCCTACACAGGCTTTGACAACAAAGCGCAGATCTTCGGCCAAAGCATCGCCAAAGCTCTTTCTAACCTGCTGACAGGGATCCTGAACCGTAAATTTGATTTTAAGATCTTTATTCCAGTCGGAGCTGGGTTTCAGTTTGCCTTCCCGCATCCATTTGGCATAGTACATAACCATGGGGGCAATCTCAAGATCGGTCTCAATACCGAACTTCTGCTGGCCTTTCCATACGGAAAAGGTGGAGTGGCCGCACTCGGTGTTCAGGTATACCTTGCAGTCCAGTTCCATGGCCGATTCAAGGGTGTTCCGGGTTACTTTTTCCCATTTCTCTTCATCGGCAAGGAACATACAGTAGTTTTCACCACCCCAGCCCCGGGTGCCATAGGTCCAGTCGGCACCAACGATATTTAAAATCTTCCACAGGGGAACCATCTCTTCGGGCTCCACACCCGGTTCACGGGAATTCTGACTTACAAAGAAATCAGCCCCTTCTTTGTTGATCGGTGCCTCAAGCTCTTCCCAGCCCGGCTGGCTTTCCTGGACTTCCTCGAGAATGTCGCCGACCACCCATTCAAAATCCTCTTCAGAAAGCCCCATGGCACTGCCGCTGGTATTTCGAAGAGCCATATCACAGGAACCTAAAATACCTTTGGGCCTCTCTTCACGGGGCTTTAACTGCCGGGCTTCAAAGATCATAGCCCCAATGTCGATCTTCATCGGGCAGACATAGAGGCATCGCTGGCACTGGGTGCACATCCACACCCACGGGCTGTTGGTTATCTCTTCATCCATGCCCAAAGCCACCATCCTGACAAACTTGCGCGGGTCCATATTTTCAAGCCCTGTTGCCGGGCAACCGGAAGCGCATACGCCGCATGTCAGGCATGTATTTAGGTTGACACCATTCGGCAGTTTACTCATCAGTTTTTCTTTAAACGCTGCCTTTTTTCCCTTATCAAGTTGTATTGCCTCGGTCATAACGTTCTCCTTTGAAATGGTTGCTTTAAGGTCTAATCTTTTTACATCAGCATTATTATTAAATTCCCGATGTTCCGCTATCAGTCAGCCTATCAACCAGCCACAAGCCCGCAGAATACCTTTCTTAGGTATTCCTGGGGAATGGGTGTCAGGTATTGATCGTCAAAATCCGGTTTTCGGTCCTGCGACCTGACTGTTTGAAAATCAAATGGTGCCGGGTTGTTACGAATGGTGAATGCGGTCATCTTCATTTCAGTATTTTGGGGCTGCTTTTTTGAATTATTATTCAGCCAGGCATCACAGCTTTCGTGATCCCCGATATGCATGATGTAAATGATCTGTTTGGTGCGGATGCAGATAAGACGATATCCTGCACCAAGGTCATATTTCCATGAATTTTTCACCCTGGCATCTGAACGCGCCCTGAATAGTCCTGAAGCCTGAGAAGTCTGGCCTTGGATCATGGCCTCAATGATTGTTCTGGCACGGCCTGCTGCAATGAATGGTGAATTGACCTGACCTTCCATTGCAGTAAGCTGCCTTTCCAGTTTGGGATGAAGGTGGACTTCAAAAGCCATACGAACCCTCCGGTTAACTGCCGCATGTCCCGCCGCTGCACCCCTTGCATCCGCCTGCCGGTTTCAGGGCGGATTCAAGGCGAAAGCCGGTGCCTGCGAAATCAATATCCACAGGGCCGGCCTTTTCCAAAAGGTTTTGATCCATAATGTATTCCACCTCATCAAAGGTAAATACGGCATCTGTATCTTTTTTTTCGTCCAAAGCCATAGCAAGGCTTGGCCCGCCGCATCCGGCGCTGTTGAGAAAAATTCTGATGGGCGTAATTTCTTTGCCTTCAAAGTACATCCTGACCTGTTCCTGGGCAGGTTTAGTGACATTGATCATCTGACAGACTCCTTTAAATACTAAAATTGGCCGGGTGTTATTTTCAATTTTTCAATGTAATAACAAGTGTTTCTCCATTAAATTCTGCACCAGCCAGCCACGGGCGGTGCTTTCAAAAGACCTCAGTGTCGTCTGGGAAACTTTGTCATCATACCCCTTCCTTTATAGTCAGTAACAATTATCCAACCTAAACCAGAAACGATTCAAGACCTATATAAAATAGGGGTTTTTGGCAAATTGATAATCCTTATGTGCTTGTATTTCTATTATCGGGATATTCAATTTTGCCCATTGGAAGAGGTGTTATCATGATATATATTTAATGTGACCTGCGGGGGGGGGGGCAGCGAAGAAAAGGTGACCAAAGCGGTTTTGAATCATGGCATCCAACGCTGAATCCAAACCTGCGGATGGTCCCATAGTTGGTGACAGGACAACATCCCGTGTTTGGGCGTAAAGTTGCCCATCTGCGCGTTGCAGATGGGGGCCTTGGTCATATTTTAGGCCATCCGAATTTTTGGTAGGTTGGGTTGAGGAACGAAACCCAACGCCGATAAGTTGTTGGGTTTCACTTCGTTCAACCCAACCTACGCTGTGGCCGATGTTATGACCAAGCCCCAGAGGGGTGACTTTGCGTTCAAACACTAGTTGCCGGTACGAAGTTTTTCCCAGTACTTCTGATAAATTTCAATGGCCTGTCCCACGTCATTCTGGAATTCGCCTTGTTTAATGATTTCAGAATCAGGAAAGATGGTCCGGCTGCTGCTGATGTTGGAATCGAGCAGGGCAATGGCCGGCTTTACCGGGGTGGGATACCCGTATTCTTCAACACAGGTCTTGGCCACTTCGGGATTCATCATGAAGTTGATAAACGCATGGGCGCCTTTGGGGTTCCTTG
>NZ_JBFXHE010000294.1:0-5604 GCF_050177295.1 Desulfobacter sp. | reverse complement strand
ACCCCAAGTGGCAACATCGAACCCCTGGAATGGCTGCCGGACTGACGGATCATGTTTGGACATTTCGAGAGCTTCTAACCGTTAAATTTGAGCCGTTTCATAATCAAAGTATTAGCGGGTGAGCACCCAAAATTAATCGACTTAAGCAATGCACCTACAGGGAGCAATCCGCTTTGACTGACAAGGTTTTCATTTCCATGTTTTACATTGATAGTGGTCGGCATCGGTCTTCACCTCCGAAGTGAATGTTTTTTTAATGCCATTGTATTAATTTTATATTAAAATTTCAATATGTTATAATTAAAAAAGCAATCTTTATGCCGCTAACTCAGGTATTAGTCTGTTATTTTGTACCGATAAATGGCGATTCAAGATTTATTTTGATTCGAAAGCGATTTTAATGGTTCCGATACATTGTTTTTTAGATAATAGTCCAGATCAAACAGCTGTTTGAATGTAAGATCGGTAAATTTGATGTGGCGCTTTCTGACTTTCATTGAACTGAATGACGGCGTATTCGTTATTTCATAGTCGGCAACGGTCTGAAAGGGAAGATCGCCGACATAATATCCCATGCTGCTTAGGAAAATAGACTCTTCATTTCTATTCACAGGTTCTTCTGATTTGTTTTCGGTGTTGATATATTTGAAACACAGGCCGCCCATACTGATGTCGATGATTTGACCAATCTTGTTGGAATTGGGACTGATGGCTGCATAAGCACCCTCCACCGCTTTATACCGTTTGTGTTTTCTACGCTCAATGGTTCTTTTTCTGCCAACCATAAGTAAATCCTTAACTTTCTGTGTTAAAAATCTTCTTTTTTTGCATTAAGTTATATAAGCAATATTTATACCCTCAATTTTTTTTTATGGTTTTATTCAATGGACGAAGTCCTAAACGACGAAAATAGCGAATAAATAAAAAAATTCCCATCTTGTCTTTTATTGGGGTCAATTTAAAGTTTTTCCGCTATTATGAAATTTATTTGGCAATAATTGTGTAAATAAAGTTTTAAATTGAGAAAAAAAATTCTGTGACCGTGGGCTTTGTATTTCTTCACGGCTCTGTTTGAAATATCCGACATACAGTTTGACACACACTGTAATCAAACCCTCTGTAACGCAAATAGTTGATTATTTTTTTTCTGCATTCCGATTCATCCAGACTGTTCCAGGACTGCTTTTTAGTTTCAACGGCTTTTAATGCCAGATCCTCGTCTTTATATACAGATAGCAGTTCTTCAGCAAGTGCCGGGTCGATACCTTTTTTGCGCAGCTCAAATCCAAGGGCAAATACGGATTTGGGTTTGTAACGGATTCGGCTTTCGATAAACCCGCGTGCAAATGCTCTATCGTCAAGGTAATTAAAGTTTGACAACTGCACAATAACCTGATCGATAATATTGCCGTCATATCCTTTATCAGTGAGATATTTTTTCATCTGCCGGATTGTTTTAGGGCTTTTTGACAGATACCCCAAGGCCTTTTGGTATGCTTTTTCAACACTCATTTTCTATATTCTCTCAGGGCTATTTTTCATTTCCTTTCGCTCCTTCAATCAGGCGACCAGGGGTCTTGACCAGATCCTCCAACAGGTTGAGCAAACCTTTTCCCACTGCGGAAGGATGAAGCGGAACCACAGTGGGATCTGATATCTTACCATAGGCTCTGGCCGGGAAAGAGACAAGTCGGCCGTTAAGAATCGCATTGATAACCGGAATATATTTAATGATGGTATCAATGGTTTTAAACGGGGCCACCAAAAAGGTGATATCCAGGGCATCATTTAGGGGGTCTGCCCATCCTTCGGCAATGATGCCCATATTGTCTGCATCAATGACGGCATTTTTTATATGCACCACACTTTCTTTTACGTCTGCATCGGCAGTAAATGTCTTAAATCCGAACCCCTGTTGCTGCAGGTCCGTTTCTCCTATAATATTGACAAGTGATAAGAGCCTGGAAAGCACCGTGGCTTTGAATATACGGCCGGACTGGGCCTTAAAATTAAGATGCCCGTTCTGTTTGGATTTCACCATGTCAAAGGTCTGTGCGGAGCCGGCAAGTTCTCCTTCAAGTGTATAACTTCCTTTAATAACACTTTGAGTGCCTGTCAGGCATCCGATTGAAAGCGACACCTCCTTTGCCTGTTTCGTATTGAAAAACGTGTGAGTCAACACCCCGGGCCTGTCACCGGCAGGATTGATGGTTATTTTGCTTGAAAGATCAAGGCCGCAAAGAAGGGCATGGGTAATATCGATATGCGTGGACAATTGATGAATTGTCACCTTTGCCCGAACTCCCTGGTATACACGCTGGTCATAGTTCAATGTGTTGACGTTGATAAAAATCCGGTTTTGTTTTACCAGGGGGCGGGCGGATGCAGATGTTTTCTGCAGGGGCAAAAAGGAATCAAGATCAAGCGTGTCTGCAGTTATGGTGATGTCGCCTGTTTTATCCGTTGAAACCGTCAATGCATTGTCACCGGTTGCCTCCTGAAGTTTCCGGTAAAGATACGAATCAGGGTGAAGCATCTTTTCCACGGTTGTTTTATCCAGTTGCCCGTAAAAAACAATCCTGGGCATATCCGGCTGGTTGTAAAAGGTTAGATCGGCATGGGTTCGGTTTCCATCCTCTATCTGCAGCTTTGACGGGGTCATTTTGTCTACGGCAGGACCATCTGCCATGAAGGATACCGTTGCACCCGAGATCATGCCTAACTTTCCCTGAAACAGACAGGCCTCTGCCTGCTTCACAAATTGTGCCCGGGTCAGTGTCAGGGGGAGGATAATACTTTGGGTATATTCCGGTGAAATGTTATTTTCAAGCCAGGAGAGGTCTTTAATGGTACAGGCAATTTCCGACACGGTTATCGTTGAAGGGGTTGCGTTGAATGTGCAGAATAGGTCGGACAGCCCTTGGGTATTGTCTGAAAATATAACAGCCCCTTTATTGATCTGGCCTGTCATGTGGACCTGCCACAGGTTTGGGGAGAACATGGGGCCTTCAAGCCTAAAGTCATTAATGTCCATGATTCCGGAAAAATCTTTAACCGGGACCGGCTTTTTCCTTCCCCCGGGGAAAAGTTTAACCAGGGGTGCCACCTGTTCCAGAATAATAGTTGCGGCCATATTTTTGATGTTCATGGGTACGGACCCTCTGGTATCAAAATCGGCATTAAAATTTGATATCCTGCTGCTGCCCAAGGCCCCTGACAAATTATTCAGAACAACCTTGCTTTTGTCCAAAAGAAAGTCGCCGCCGTCGATGCGGACAGGCAGGGGCAGGCGCTGGTAGTTTCCGATTGCCTCAATGTTTTTTGCTGTTACTTTAACATCTATCTCTTTGTGGGCTTGGGTTTGATTCAGTTCGAGAACCGCATCTGCCCGGCCGGTCAACCCGGATATTTTTGACATTTCCCGGGCAAGTACCGTGCGCGGCAATATGGAGATAAGGGCTTGGGGCACTTCGGCTAAATCAACCTTCAGGGGGAATCTGCCCGAAAATGGAACTGCGTGGTGATGAATCAGATTGATATCAAGGGCACCACCCGTGACAATGGTTTTTCCCACACGGCCGCCTTTAGGGTATATGCTCAGCATGCCGTCTTTCATATCTGCACAACCCGAGGCGTTGTCAACAATGACAGGAACATGGGGGATTTTAACGGTAATTGCCTCAGCGCAGCCGGTTATAAAAAGGTTTTTTGCGTTGAACAGATGACGTATCTCTTTGCTTTTAAACCCCACCGTAATTTTTGGGGCGGTTCCGGATCTGAGTATGTCAAACAGGATTTGAGGCGTCTCAATTCCGCTGAGAAGTGGCAGGCACACCTCTCTTGTCTGGCTGATATCAATCTGTTCTCCGGTAAATTCAATACTTGATGCTTCCTGGCCGTAAGAAAGTGATACATCGATTCCAAGGCGTCCTTTGGGATAAAGAAGCTCCAAAGGTGCAAGATGTGCGCTCACCCGCTCTTTTGACAGGGCAAATTCAAGGTCGAACTTCCTTGCTTCGGCACGGTGATCCTTGGGTGCTTTAAGATTGGCCTGAAGAGATGTGATTCTCAGGTTGCCTGCAAGAATGTTCTCTGCATCATGCCGGCACTCCACAGAGAGGTGTGGGATATCAATAGCTGTTATTCTGCCTTTGACTGCGGATTCAAGCATTGGAATCCGATCTGTTTCCAGGCGAAGCCCCGACATCTGCGCTTTAATAGTCACAGCCCGTGTCCGCCCTGTCATAAGAATCCGGCAGTCCATGGTGCTAAAATAATTTGATTGGGCATTGGTTACGACAATATCCAGGTGATCGGTGTCTGCGAAGGGTAGATCAAACAATCCGTCAAATCCGTTCCGCACCCATGCGGCAAGATCCGGCGGCATTGTGAATTTATTTTTTCCGGCAACAGCCTCATTCCTAATGAGTTTGGGGGATTCAAGGGTGATGCGTCTTAGGGCGGTCTTGAATTTGAGCAGCTGGGGCGGCTCCAGTTCCACTATCGCTTTGTTGATTGCAACCTGGTTGTATCGGTCGATTTGTGCCCATATACCAGTTATGCAGAAACCCGGCAGGGGGGTGAGAATAAATGATAGCTGATCAAACCGGACTTCAATGCCGGTCTTTTGCTGAACAAAGCTGGTCAGACGCGCTTTAACCTGTTTCGTGTTGATCAACGGGGTAATGGCAAAGGACAGAGCTGCTGCGCAAAGGGTCACGGTTACCGCAATAAAAACGAAAATGCGCAGTATGCGTTTTCTGTTCATGGCCATGCATTCATATCTATTTGAGAAAAAAAATTATTTTACCACGAAGGTCATGAAGCGCATGAAGAATATATACCTGAAGATCAATCTTCATGCGCTTCATGGTTTTAATTCGAAAAGCATCTTAACTTTATGACATTGAGAAGGCTATTGCCACTTGTATCCGGTTTTATGGCTCAAGGTAATAAAATCGGCAGCAATGTATTTGGCCTGTTCCGTAAGTATTTCCTTGATCTCTTCTTTTTCCGGGTCAATGTCATCCAGGGTTGTCAGCGGTTTTTCTCCTTTTTGTTTCCGGTAATCGTTTTCCAGGGCCAGCTCTTCTTTATTAAAGGCGGTATTGGTTTTTAGACGTTCGCTCAGATTCAAGGAGAGTGTTTTTTGTTCACTCAATGATTCTGCCAATTGAATCCGCTGGGTGAGATATTTAATCCCAAAAGACTTTTCAGCCCGTTTTTTATAGGCATCATCCAATGGCTTGATCATGGGCTGCAAAGACCTATATGCTGAATAACGGGTGGCATCAATATGGTCCCAGAGCAGGGCTCCCTCAAGAGCGCTTTCTCCGGTGTCTTTGGTCCTGTAAATCTGGGGAAACCAGATGTCGGGTTCAACGCCTTTGTGTTGGGTACTTTTGCCCGAGATCCGGTAAAATTTGGCCGATGTCATCTTCAATCGTCCATCTCCCAGGGGTTTGAGTTCCTGAACTGTGCCCTTGCCGAAACTTTCGGTGCCCACAATAATCCCCCGGTGATAATCTTTGATGGCACCTGCAAAAATTTCACTGGCCGATGCGCTCATTCTATTGATGAGTACCACAAGAGGCCCGGTGTAGA
>NZ_JBFXHE010000293.1:0-5615 GCF_050177295.1 Desulfobacter sp. | reverse complement strand
TCTGATAGATGGAATAGAGGCCGGGCGACAGATACTCGTTGTCAAACAGGTTGTTGACAAACAGGGTGATGTCAAAGGGAAGGATATCCTTTATTTTCAGGTTGACGTCCACGATCCAGGCTTCCGGACAGGCCTGGGTCCTGGTAACGTCGGACTCCGGATAGTAGAGTGTGCGCCTGGAAAAGTACCGAAGTTCCGGGATCAGGGTCAGGTGGTCTGTCATCTGCCATTTTGCCTGGAGGTTTCCCATTGTCTTGGGCCCCGTGTCATAGGCGTATTCCAGAGTCTGGTAATGTTCTTCGATTAATTTGCCATCGCCATCGTAATGGTTGTAATCGTGATAAAAATAGGTCTCTTTAGGCCCGCTGTTGTCCAGAAGGGTCAGGTTTCCTGAAATGGAAAAAGTTTCAAAGAATTTATGGGATATCTCCAGCTCCACCCCGTTGATGGTCTGGCTGTTGGCCGTTGGCAGCCCGGCACCTTTGTAGCGGTCTTCGATCACATGGTTGGAGATCTTATTTTGAAACAGGGTGAGTGCGGCCCTTGTCTCCTGGTGCTTCCAGGAAATCTGGGTGTTGATGTTGCGGATCCGCTCCAGGCTGTCCCCCCCGGATTCCTGCAGCTGCCAGGCGAAAGGACTTCTGTAGGCCGTGCCGTAGAGGGTCTTGAATTTAAACTGCCCCAGGTCCCAGGCAAAGCCGGCATTATAGCTGGTTCTGTCTTCATACGCTTCGTGGTCGTCATACCGGATGCCGGCCCACACCTCAATGCGGTCCAGGTCATGGCGGTACTGCCCGAAAAAGGATTTCAAAGAATTGTCCTCACTGATCTGGCTGACAATGTTTTGGGCAATCTGTATGTTTGCATCCGTAACATAATTCGGCAGAAAATTGTCCCACACCGGAATCCCTTGAAAATCATCATGCTTGAACGAAGAGCCCACTGTCACTAACCCGCTGTTGTTGAAAAGAGAATGGTCATAGATGATTTCACCGAACCAGGAGGACTCATCCACATCAAAGGTCTTGTCCACGAAAGACTGGTCCTGCCGGTTTTCGCTGTAGTATCCGGTAAACCGGATCCCGCTGTCCGGGCTGAACCGTCTGGACGCCTCTATTTTGTACTGCCCTGATGTGTTGGCGGTCTGCTCCTCCCAGGAGTAGGTCCCGTCCCAGTCAGAAACGGCATAGGCGTTCTTGTTGTCCGCCACCCTTGCAGAGAGGGTCAGCCAGTCGCTGTAACCCACACTGGCATACAGATTCACAAAATGGGAATCATCCGGCTCCCCGGTGCCGTATCGTGATTCCAGGGGTTCCGCGGCTTTGCCGTCCCCCCAGAACCGGACCACATTGTAAGGATCTTCGCTCTTGTCGGCCCTGCGGCCGGATACCGACACAAACCCGGTCCAGTCCGAGGACCGGGCCCCCCAGTTCATGTAAGCTTCCCCGGGCCCATGTTCCGAAGCCATGAGCAGCCCTGTCTCCACCCCCTGGAAATCCCGTCCCGATAAGGGCACCGCGTTGACCACCCCGGCAAAGGCATCCGCCCCCCAGAGCACTGAGCCTGTGCCCCGGATCACTTCGATGCGCTTGACCGGGGCAAGAGACGTTTCATAGTCAATCATGCTGTCGGATTTGCGGATACCGGACCCCATGGGCACGGTATCGAAGAGGAAAAGCGCCGAGTTCTGGATACCGCGCAGATAGGGAACCGTCCCCTTTTCCGTCGGGTTCATGTAAAACCCGGGCCGGTCCTCCAGGGCCTGGGACAGGGTGACCGCGGCCTTGTTCTCAATCTCTTCCCGGGTAATCACCTCGGCAATGGCAGGGGCGCTCCAGGCAGCTTCTTCCCTCCGGGAGGCGATGCTCAGGACCTCAAGATCCTCGCCCACAAACATGAGCATGGTGTCCGACGCCAGGACAGGCCCTGCCGGGAACCAGAGCAGAAGTATCATGATAAACCCTGTGATGCGGGAAATCATACCCATATCAGCTGTCTTCCTCCATGTTCTTCAGCAATACCCTGAATTTTGACCGGCTCAGGCCCAGAAGCCTGGCAGCCGTGCTCTGGTTGTTGCCCGAGGCCTGGAGGGCCTGCTGGACAAGGCTCATCTGCACCTGCTGCAGGGGGATGCCTCCGGCCGGCAGCTGAATGGTGACGGTCCGGGTCTGCCGGGCCTCCGGCACCTGGAGAAAGGAGAGGGTATCGGCCGTGATCTGCCCGGTGTCCCGGGTGAGGATCAGGCAGCGCTCCAGAACATTGGCCAGCTCCCTGACATTGCCCGGCCAGGTATATTCCCTCAGTTTCTGACAGGCCCCTTCGGTCAGGGTATGGCCCTGGCCAAAGGAGAATGTGGTCATGATATATTCGGCCAACGGCACAATATCCTCTTTTCTTGCGCGAAGGGGCGGAATCATGATGGGAAAGACATTGATCCTGTAGAACAGGTCCTGCCTGAATTTATTCTGGGCCACCATCTGTTCCAGGTTCCGGTTGGTGGCGCAGATGACCCGGACATCCACCGGGATCTCTTCATTTCCGCCCACACGCTGGAATCTTTTTTCCTGAAGCGCCCGGAGCAGCTTGCCCTGGGATTCCAGGGGCAGATCCCCGATTTCGTCCAGGAACAGGGTCCCGCCTCCGGCAAACTCAAACTTGCCCCGGGTCCGGGCTGCCGCGCCGGTAAAGGCGCCTTTTTCATACCCGAAAAGTTCGGATTCCACAAGGTTTGATGAAATGGCCGCGCAGTTCACCGCCACAAACCGGTTATCTTTTCTCGGGCTCTGCCTGTGGATATGGTTGGCCACCACCTCTTTGCCCGTGCCGGATTCCCCCAGGATCAGCACAGCCGTATCCACGCTGGCCACATTCTGGGCCAGGGCCACCACCCCTTCCATCTCCCGGGATTTAAAAATAAGGTCATGGGTCTGGCTGGTCCGGGCGATGGCCTCCTTCATCTCCTGGTTCTCCGCAATCAGGCGGGACAGGGTCATGGCCCGCTCAATGGTGAGCAGGATTCTGGACTCATCAAAGGGCTTGGTCACATAGTCGCTGGCCCCTTCCTGCATCATCTCCACAGCGGAATCAATGGTGGCAAAGGCCGTAATAAAGATCACCGGGGTCAGGATTTTTTGCCTGCGCATGGCACGGATCAATGCCTTGCCGTCCATCTCGGGCATCTTGATATCTGAAATCACCAGATTGTATTCTTTTTTTTCCAGAAGTTCCAGGGCCTGCCTGCCATGGCCGGCCTGGTCAACCCGGAATCCCTTTCTTTCAAGCATCATCGAAAGGAGGGTTCGCATCTTGTCTTCATCGTCAACGATCAGTAAATCTGCCATTTTCTTCCATCGCCTCTATCTGTTGCTCAAGTCTGCCGGAAAACAGGGTAATCACAAAGCAGGCTCCCCTGCCTTCGGCGTCTTCGGTGGTAATGCTGCCGCCGTGGGCTTTGACGACCTGGTCGGCAAAGGCCAGGCCCAGGCCCGTTCCTTTGGCCTTGGTGGTAAAGAAGGGTTCGAAAATATGTTTTTTATCCGCCGCCTTGATCCCGGGCCCCTGGTCCCGGACCCTGAGGATCCACTTGTTCCCGCGGATCTGCACGGTCACCGCAACCTTTCCCGTCTGTTTGTTGGCCTCGCAGGCATTTTTGATGATATTGCCGATCCCCCTGGAGAGCAGGTCAAAATCAGCCTTTGCCGTAAACGGCGCCGCGGGAATGTCAGAGACGATCTCCAGTTGGTCTGTACCGTGCTGGATCTCAAAGCCCATGATCACCTGCTCCACCATCCGGTTGAGATCGGTCTGCTCAAATTTGGGTCTGGCTGGTTTTGAAAAAATCAGGAAGCTTTCAATGAGAGTGTTCAGCCTCACGATTTCCTCTTCCGCATAGTTCAGGGGGATATTGTCCCGGGGAATGTTAAGATCTGTTTTCAGCATCTCCAGAGCGCTTTTGATAATACCCAGGGGATTTTTTACCTCATGGGCGATCATCATGGAAAATTTGCCCACCTCGGCCAGGGTTTCCTGGCGGGTCATTTTTTCATGGGCCTGGATCAGGGTTTTGCGTCCCCTTGCCAGGGAGTCCAGCATCTCATTAAAGGCATCGGCCAGTTTTGCGATTTCAGGGGTGGTTCCGCTTTGAGCCCGGATGGTCCTGTTTCCCATGGAGATCTTTCGCGCTGTCTCCGCCAGTGAAATCACAGGGGAGACCAGGGACCTGGAGATAAAATAGAAGATCATCCCGGCCAGAATCGTCAGCACCAGGGCTGTGGCCACAAAGCGCCGGGTCATTTCCCGCATCAGGTCTTCTATCCCCTGTATGGAATAGGTCACCCGGACAAGGCCGATGTATTCATGGTCTGAATTGCCGGAAAGCCCGGTAATCCATGGCGGACTGCTCTCTGTGCTGCTCAGGAAGACCTTTCTTTCCACAGTGTCAAAGGGCCCTTTGATCTGACGGACCTCATTCACCAGAATCCGCCCCCCCCTGTCTTGAATTTCAACCCCGCGGATATCGTCTTCTTTGAGCATGTTGGCGGCCAGTCCCTTGAGCAGGGTCTGTTCATCAATGAGGATCCCCAGTTCCGAATTCAACGCCAGATACTGGGTCATGAAATGGATGCGCTGATTGAACCGCTGGGTCAGAAAACCGTTGATCAGCGTTACCCCGAAATACCCCAGGGTCAGTACTGTGGCGCAGATGAGGATCACGGCTGCGGACATGATTCTGGCATGGATGCCGATGCGCTGGGAAAAAAAACGGATGCTCATGGTTCCACCGCCATGCCGATCTTTTCTGCAATTTTACGGTTCACCATAATGTCGAACACCGGCGGTTCCGGTGTGCATCCGTTTCCGCTGCCGGCCTGAAGCATCTTCAGTCCGGCCTGCCGCCCCAGGGCCCGGTAATCAAACTCAAAGGAGAACACCGCCCCTGAGCGGGCAAAAAAGGAGTTGTACCCGATCACGCCGATGTTGCGATACACCCCCTCTTTAATCACATACTGGACAATTTTTTCCGAAATTATGGTCTGGTCCGGAACCATCCATATTGCCTCTACATCAAGGCCGGTCCAGGCCTTTGTGATCTGGCTGGGCCGGGTGATTCTTATGGGATGGATCTCAATGCCCGCCGTGGCAGATGCTGCTGCCGCGCCTTCATAGAACTTCTGGTTATGGGCCGGGTCAAACATCAGTCCCAGCTTTTTCAGGGAGGGAAGGGCCTTTGAAATGCTGTTCAGCTGGTCCGCTACAGGAATCCGCAGGGAAATACCGCAGGCGTACTCATCAATGCCAGGGATGGCTGCCGGGTCCAGGACAGCCGCATAGAGTTTTCTGATTGTCAGGTCAGATTTCCAGACCAGGGATGCAGCTTCCGGGCCTATTGCCAGCACCGTGCCAAACGCCTGCTGCCCGATGTCATGAATCAGCTCCTGGTTGTCTGGGGTATCCCCAGGTGCAAGATAAAAGACCTCAACGGTATTTGGCGCGTTTCCCGCCGCTTTGATAATGCCGTCAACAACCTGGAGATAGGGCCTGATTTTCTGGGAGACTAGCACTGCACAATTCAGCCCCGTATCCGCAACGGCAAGGGAATGCCAGAAGAAAATTCC
>NZ_JBFXHE010000292.1:0-5642 GCF_050177295.1 Desulfobacter sp. | reverse complement strand
CCTTTTTATAGCAATGGAGAAAAACGGCATTGTTTTCAATGCCGGGAATTTCTTTGTTTAAAAGGACACAACTATAATTTCGTGGAACTGCAATCTTTGTAATACAGCAGGACAACTTCTGTCAACAAAAGATATATTCATAAACTTCCGGTCAACAGCTGCGGGTGTAGTTGCTTTAAGTCCCGGCATTTTCCCGTTCCTGGCGAGGGCTGTCAGGTTGTTTGTGTGCATTTCCTAAGTGTTACCCTTTCTTGTGAATCGAATTCAAAAAAAACAAACTGATCCGTTGACATATAGAAACAACTGTTACATATTAGTTGAAACAATTGTGCCGGAGAATATTACAATAATGGTTCAACCTAAAAAATGG
The DNA here is from genome assembly GCF_050177295.1 of Desulfobacter sp. Classification (NCBI taxonomy): domain Bacteria; kingdom Pseudomonadati; phylum Thermodesulfobacteriota; class Desulfobacteria; order Desulfobacterales; family Desulfobacteraceae; genus Desulfobacter; species Desulfobacter sp. Next base: position 5,272 of record NZ_JBFXHE010000292.1, on the reverse strand, counting down.
CTGGTATTGATTCACCAGATCCCTCCCAAACCGGATGCCCTGCGAGTCAAAATCTGGCGGCGGCTGCAACAGGTAGGGGCTGTGGCGATCAAGCAATCGGTCTATGTGATGCCCCTGACTGAGCAGGCCCGGGAAGATTTGAGCTGGACACTCAGGCAGATTGTCGAGGGCGGCGGCGATGGTTCCATTTCCGAGGCCAGGTTTGTCCAGGGCCTGTCGGACGAACAGATCCTGGCCCTGTTTCACAACGCCCGCAAAGCGGACTACGAGAAACTGATCCAGGAGGCCGGAACCCTGTATGCCCAATGGTCTTCACAAGAGAGCGACCCCAGGGACCCTGCCGTTAAAGGACCGGCTCAGCTCTCCAGGCTGCAGCGCCGCCTGGACGACATATCCGCCATCGATTTTTTCCGGACCCCGGAACGGGCCGCTGCGGACCTGCAGCTCAAGGCGCTGGAAAAGCTGCTTGCAGGAGCACCGGCAGCGGACACCGACACCGTTGACGGTTTTGCCGACCTGAAAGGGAAAACCTGGGTAACCCGGGGAAATCTCTTTGTGGACCGCCTTGCCTGCAGCTGGCTGATCCGCCGTTTCGTGGACGGCAAGGCCGCACTGAAATTTGTTCCGGACCCTGAATACCTGCCCCAAACCAACGAAATACGCTTTGACATGTTCGACGGGGAATACACGCACCAGGGAGATCTGTGCACCTTTGAGGTCATGATTCAACGGCTGCAGATCCGGGACCATGCCCTGGGGCCGTTGTCCGAAGTGGTGCATGACATTGATCTGAAAGACGAAAAATTCGGCCGCAGCGAGACATTCGGATTCAATGCCCTTCTGACCGGACTAGTGGCCGAACATCCCGGCGATAACGAGCGGATGAACGAAGGGTTCCGGTTGTTTGACAATTTGTACGCTTATTTTAACCGGCAGAAAAGGGAATAAACCGTTCCCCTGAAACGCCACCCCCAAGACAAAACATTAAAGCATAAAGGAGCCAAACCATGCCATCCATTGCCAAGCATGCCGATATCAGCAGACAAAGAACCGGTAAAACCTACCAGGAAGTTCATGAATGGATCGATGATCCCCAGCACAAGGAAGAACGTCACGACATCACCCGTGTTCTTGAGTTCAGCCAAATGTTCCGCGAGAAGTACGGGGAGCAGGCGGCTGAAGAGTATGTTCAGCATCTGGCCGACGACCTAAACGGCAAGTTCAACCACCTGGTGGAGGATGTCCAGGTGCTGGTGGACAAAACACTGGCCTATTTCGGTGCCGGAAAAATTTAGGAGCATTACCATGAAATGGATAACCCGATCCCATGTCCACGTGGACCGCGTGGCCTGTCCCTGGCTGATCACAAGATTTGTCGACTCGGACGCACAGTTCATCTTTGCACCTAAAAGCCAGGTGATGGAACTTGCCGACAAGACCTGCGCCATCCCCTTTGACACCGATGGTGCAACCTTGCACCACCGGGGTGACCGCTGCACCTTTGACGCGATCATCGAGGATTATCAACTGACGGATGCGGCCCTTCTGCGCATGGCCAAAGTCATTAATGCCGCAGACTCCAACCGCCTGGATGCCGATCCCCTGGCGGCCGGTTTCGAAGCCATTGCTGTGGGTTACAGCCTTCGTTTCCCGGACGATCTGGAAAACATCCGGCACCAGTTTGCGGTCTACGACGCCTTGTATGCCTGGTGCCGGCTGGATGTAGCAAAGGGGACACCGTAAAGGAATGCGTTATGGCGATTCATGACACTTTTAAAACCCGTGTTTCCCGGATACCGGGATTTCTGGGCCTTCAGCGCAGCACGGCCGGCGTGCTGGCCATGGTGGTGCTGGTGGGCATGGGCGAACGCATGGCCGAGCGGTTCTTGCCCATCTACATGCTTGCCCTGGGCGGCGGGGTCCTGGCCATCGGACTTTTGCAGGCCATGGACAACCTTTTGTCCGCCCTTTACTCCTTTCCCGGCGGCTACCTGTCCGACCGAATCGGCACCAAAAAATCCCTGCTGATCTTCAACCTGGTGGCCATGGCCGGATTTGCCCTGGTGATCCTGGTGCCGACATGGCAGGCGGTACTCGTCGGGGCGGTGCTTTTTATCTCCTGGTCGGCCATATCGCTTCCGGCCACCATGAGCCTGATTTACAAGGTTCTGCCCGGCGGCAAGCGCACCATGGGGGTGACCATGCACTCCCTGGTGCGGCGCATCCCCATGGCCTTAGGGCCTTTGCTCGGTGGGCTGTTCATCGGGATATGGGGAGAGCAGGACGGGGTGCGCCTGGCCTTTGGTGCCGCCCTGGCCATGGCCGCGATTGCTCTGGTTCTCCAGCAGAAGATGATCGAAGATGATGCCCTGCCCAACCCAACCGGTTCCGATACCTGCAACCTGACACCGGAAAAGAACCCCTTGAAACTTATGGCCATGATGAACCCGGCCATGAAAGGGCTGCTGGTATCCGATATCCTGGTGCGGTTCTGCGAGCAGATTCCCTATGCCTTTGTGGTGGTCTGGTGCATGAAGACCATTGCCCAGCCCGTGTCGGCCCTTCAGTTCGGCCTGCTCACCACCATCGAGATGACTACGGCGGTGCTTGTGTATATTCCTGTGGCGTATCTTGCTGACAAGGGCACAAAAAAGCCCTTTGTCCTGATGACGTTCGTATTTTTCACCCTGTTTCCCCTGGTACTCCTGCACTGCAAAAGCTTCGTGTGGCTGGTACCGGCCTTTATCCTCAGAGGCCTCAAGGAGTTCGGTGAGCCCACCCGCAAGGCCCTGATCATGGACCTGGCCCCTGATAGCTGCAAGGCCGGCATGTTCGGGCTGTACTATTTGATCCGGGATATTTTTGTTTCCATTGCCGCATTCGGCGGGGCGTTCATCTGGCAGAAAAGCCCTGAAATCTGCCTTATTTCAGCATTTGTGTTCGGCGTTTTCGGAACATCGGTGTACGCGTTTTTCGGTACGGATCTTTCAACAGAAACATTTCAAGAGGAGAGATAACATTATGAAGGTTGATGCCATATCTTTCAGGGACGCTTTAAAATTCTGGACAAAGCTGGGGTTCATAAGCTTCGGCGGTCCGGCAGGGCAAATCGCCATCATGCACCAGGAAGTTGTTGAGAAAAGGAACTGGGTCAGTGAAAATCAGTTTTTAAGGGCGCTCAATTTCTGCATGCTGCTGCCTGGTCCCGAAGCGCAGCAGCTGGGTACATATCTGGGTTGGCGCATGCACGGAACAATAGGGGGGATTGCCGCCGGTTCGCTTTTTGTTATTCCGGCAGTCTTCCTGATGCTGCTGCTCTCCTGGCTTGCCGCAGCCCATATCGACATGCCGGTTGTGGCAGCAGCCTTTTACGGCATCGGGCCTGTTGTCGTAGCGGTGGTTGTGGAGGCGGTCATCCGGATCGGTAAAAAAGCATTAAAGCACAACCTGTTTTACGGGTTTGCCGGTGCCGCATTTATCTGCATCTTTTTTCTTAAAGTGCCATTCCCTTTTATTGTTGCCGGCGCAGCCCTGGCCGGACTTGTGATGCGGGGGTATTTCCCGGATGTTTTTTGTTCAGGTTCTCTTGATCCGGAGACCAAAGAGTGTGTCATGGAGGCTGAAACCGGTCACAGCGGGCATCAGTACAACGCAACCTTCGGCCATGTGTTAAAAATATTTTTTGTCTGCCTTGGCCTTTGGCTGGTTGTTGTCGGAAGTGTCTGGGCATTTGCAGGCGCTGACAGCACCTTGTCTGCCATTGCGCTGTTTTTTACCAAAGCCGCATTTGTCACCTTTGGCGGTGCCTATGCCGTCTTAAGCTATATTGCCGATGTGGCCACCGGACTTGAATGGCTTACCATGGAACAGATGCTCATCGGACTGGGGCTTGCCGAGTCCACACCCGGTCCTTTGATCATGGTCACCCAGTATGTGGGTTTTTTAGGCGGGTGGAATCTGCCCGGCGGATTGTCCCCGCTGACATCAGGCGTTTTAGGCGCATTGATCACCACATACGTTACGTTTTTACCCTGCTTTTTCTTTATTTTTGCAGGGGCGCCCTTCATTGAGGCCATGGCCGGCAACCAGAAATTACAGGCAGCACTCAAAGGTGTTACGGCTGCTGTGGTCGGAGTCGTGCTCAATCTGGCCGTCTGGTTTGGTTACAAGATATTTTTTCCAGCCAACGGCATGGATTTTTTTGCGGTGGCTGCAGCTGGTGTCTCGTTCCTGCTGCTTCAAAAATTTCATCTTCCCATCCAGTATATGGTGCCCATTGGCGCTGCGGCCGGCATCATCTGGAAATTCATATGAAAATTCAAACATCTTGAGGCGGCAACCATGAATAAATATATAAATACAGACGAGCTTGCACAACTGATAGATTCCGGCAGCAGGATCACTTTGCTGGACGTGCGAAGAGAGGTTGATGTGATGGCGTCTGAATCGAAAATTAATGGAGCGCAATGGCTCAGCCCGGGATCTGTTGACCTCTGGGGCGGCGATATTGCCGGGGATCGCAAGGCCGTCATCTACTGTGTGAAAGGCGGACAGGTCAGCCAGTCTGTGGCCGGAAGCCTTTCTGACAAAGGGATTGATGCGGTTTTCCTCGAAGGGGGACTGAAAGCCTGGCAGGACGGTGGATTCCCGGTGGTGAACAACCCGCTGTTCCGGAAACCTTACGCCATCCGGGAGTCCGATATTCAGATTCTTAAAAACGCCGGTATGTCTGATGAAGATATCATTCACAGCCGAAAAGTGGCAGAAAAAGCCCTTGAAATTGCTGATCGCATTAAACAACAGCCCCTTGACATGGAGTTCATAGGCCGTGCAGCTCTTTTCCACGACCTGGGCAAAGCCCGGACACATGGAATGGAACATGGCCGGATCGGTGCTGAAATGGGGTCCTCGCTGGGGCTCTCCAAGGCGATCACCGATGTCATGGAAAAGCATATCCGGGGTGGGCTTACCCCGTTTGAAGCGCAGGAATTAGGGCTTCCTGTCAAGGATTATACGCTTTACCGCCTTGAAGAACGAATCATTATTTATGCAGACCGCCTGGTTGATATTATCACCGAAGATATCGTGTCCATTAGGGATGAAAAGCAAGCCGAAGAACAGTTTGAACATATACTGTCAACGATCCTTAAATACGAAAAAAATGATACTACACGCAAACGGTATTTAAACTATCACAAAGAGATTACAGCGCTGACTTTGAATTTGTATCCGAATGCCTGGATAGCGGAGATCCCATTACCGAAGGAATGAT
>NZ_JBFXHE010000291.1:0-5649 GCF_050177295.1 Desulfobacter sp. | reverse complement strand
ACACAATACCTGTTCTCAGTTCGTTTATCCCCATCTCTACCGTTGCACGCCCCCATCCGAATACGTCTTCCGCAACCCGGGGCTTGCCATCCAACAGCCTATTTGTTACATCCGCCATTGCCTGCCGGCGCTCAGGCCAAGAGATTCGCCCAACCAGAGAGCAAACCACCTCCACGACTTCCGGTGTTATCCCGTTCTTCTCCACTGTCGATATCTTCATGACCTTTTATCCTTTCGAGTTGAGCGGCAAGCATAACACAAAATCGGGAATTCAAAAACGGCCAACTCCCTAAACAGACAAATTGAGAGCTTTGTTGATGATGAGATCACTAAGATAAGGAATTTCATTCAAGCCGGATAATCAATCTTCAAGATGATCCCAAAACGAGACATTGAGCTTGCGACATGCTTTTTTTAAACTTGTAAACGTATCCCGGCATCTTCGACCCAGGTCATTTCTGGTTGAACCGCTGACTTTTCGGCATTTGACATTTTCGTTTTTTCGTTTTCTTAATATGGATTTATTTCTGTCCATGTACTTAGTGGGTGAGCACCGAAAAAAGTGACATCAAAAAAAAATAGGCGTCCCATAATGCTCTTTATTTGTGTCAAAGCGATAACGGAATATTTCAACTGTCTGGAATCCCGGCCTGTGTTATGATATAACCTATGCGGCCTTGCCATGTATTTACGAAAGTTAATGGCAAGATGTTGGATTTTTAAAGAATTTGATGAGATCTGACTGGTTGTGGCCGTGCTGGTCGGTGTTCATCAGTATTATCCCAGGAAAGTGTTATTCAGCGTGGAAAACAAGAATTACAGCTTAGATAAAAATCTTTTGTGCTTGAGAACCGAATGCGGAGAGTATAAATTTCAGATTAGTGGGGAGACCGGGCAGGGTGATGCCGAGCGTATTGCAAAGGTGATGACCGGTGAAATGGAAAAAGCGGACAAAGCCTTTGGCAGGCAGAATACTCCCAATCCATATGTCAAGCTGCTGCTGACCAATCTGAACCTGGCAGACAGATATGTCAGACTTCAAAACAGATATGATGAACTGCTTAAAGCCCATGAGGAATTTAAAACACGACCCGGCATCTTTGTTGAAGCGTCTGCGCCCCCGATGTCAACACCCTTAAAATCTGATGAAAAAAAACTGCCTGCCTGCGAAGACGATGATATCCCAGGCTTGAGCCTTGAGTTTGAATCCTGCGGCTCTCCTTTGCCCATTCCCGAATTAAGCGATATTCCCCGGCTGGTCCCTGCCCGGGAGAAACCAGATGAAAAAACAGGGCAGGCCAAGGCGATCCCCGGGCCGTTGGTGACCCAGGTTCTTGATACCCTGAAAAAGACCAGAGAGGTTCAGTTAAAATCTTTTGATCCACCGGAAAACAGGGTGAAAATTACAAATTCTGTCCGGCCGGCTTCAACTAAGCCTGCAGACAATCCCTTGTCCCAGGCAAATGTTCAGGGCAATGGAGATGGAAAGCCACGCCTGCCTTCCCTGGATTTCCTTGAAAAGGGCAGCCAGGAAACTGTGGTGGACCATGAGGCCATCAGACGGGATGCTGAACTGCTGGAACAAAAACTGGGGTACTTCGGCATCAAGGGTGAAATCATGGAGGTGCTGCCGGGTCCTGTGATCACCACCTTTGAGTACAAGCCCGCCCCGGGGATTAAGATCAGCAAGATCGTGAACCTGGCCGATGACCTGGCTCTGGCCTTAAGTGCCCTGAGTATCCGTATCGTGGCTCCCATTCCGGGCAAAGATGTCATTGGCATTGAGATCCCTAATCCAGCCATGAGTGTTGTACCTTTCAGGGATATCGTTGGCGCTTCAGCCTTTGATGAAATCAAGTCCCCTGCGCCCATCTGCCTGGGCAAGGATATCATCGGAAGACCCGTGGTGGTGGGACTTGAAAGAATGCCCCATCTGCTCATTGCCGGGGCCACAGGAACCGGCAAAAGCGTGGCGCTCAACGCCATGATCAGCAGCATTCTGTATAAATCAACACCTGACCGGGTCAAGTTCATTATGATTGATCCCAAGCGCATTGAACTTTCATTGTTCAACGACATCCCGCACCTGATTACGCCTGTGATTACAGACATGAAAAAGGCCAATATCGCCCTTCAATGGGTGGTCAGGGAAATGGAGCAGCGGTATGAGAAACTGGCCCAGCTCCATGTGCGAAACATAGAGCAGTATAACAAAAAAGTCCGGGCCGCTGACCTGTCGGACATGGGTGAGGAATTTACCCCCTTTCCCTATATTATCGTGATCATTGACGAGCTGGCAGATCTGATGATGACCGCCAGCAAGGATATTGAATTTTCTTTGACCCGCATTGCCCAGATGGCCAGGGCTGCAGGTATCCACCTGATTCTGGCCACCCAGCGGCCTTCCGTAGATGTGCTCACCGGTATTATCAAGGCCAATTTCCCCACCCGGATCTCATTTCAGGTCTCTTCCAAGACTGACTCCAGAACCATCATTGACGCCAATGGTGCGGAAACCCTTCTGGGCAGGGGCGACATGCTTTTCGTTCCCCCGGGCACAGCCCGGCTTAAACGGGTCCACGGCACATATCTGTCCGAGCGGGAATTAGGTGCCATCACCGAGTTTGTCAAGGCCCAGGGCAAACCCGAATACATTATGGATGTTACCACGGAAAAAGAAGAGACCCTGCAAGCAGTGGCGTTTGACGATGATGAGTATGATGACAAGTACCAGCAGGCCCTGGACTTTGTCATGTCCACCCGCCAGGCATCCATATCCGGGGTGCAACGGGCGTTAAGGATCGGTTACAACCGGGCAGCGCGCATCATTGATCTTATGGAAAAACAGGGAATTGTCGCCCCTTCCGACGGTGTCAAGCCCCGCCAGGTGATCGGGTCTATTGATTGATTGGAAACCCTTATAATGAATAAGATGAAATTATGGCGGAAGCGGGTGTTGCGCACTCTTGCTATTGTCTGGTCATTTTTTTTAATGCTGATGTTTTTATCTTTGCTATACGGATCATCGGCAAAGGCGGCGGATAAAAAAGCGTCAAAAAATAAACTGCCCTTTTTACCGGGGGAACAGCTTGTATATCAGATCCGCTGGGAGGAGGTTGCGGCAGGCGTTGCGGTCTTTAACGTTCTTCCCGTGACAAAGGTCGGCAAACAACCTTCGCTGCACTTTTCATTGAAGGTGGAAACGTCTCCATTTGTTGATGTCGTCTATGAAGTTCGTGATAAATTTGATTCATATGCGGATCTTGCCTTTAACCATTCAATTCTTTACAGCAGAAAAGAGGCAGGCAGTGAGAAACGGGATGTCCTGGTACAGTTCAACTGGAAAAAACGTGAAGCCGAGTATTCAAATTTAAATGCCGGCAGAAAGCCTATACCTATTCCGCCCGGCACATTTGATCCGCTTGCAACGTTTTATAAAGTACGTTGTATGAACTTAAACAACAAAAAGGAGATCAAACTTCCCATTACTGACGGGAAAACATGTTTTATGGGTAGAGCAAAGGTTTTGGGGCAAGAAACCATAACATGTTTTAACACCACGTATGAGACCTATGTGATTGAGCCTGAGCTTACCCATTTTGGCGGGGTGTTTGAAAAAAGCGATAAGCCCACATTGCGGTTATGGATTACCACGGACGAAAAACACCTTCCGGTTCGTATTCAGGCTGACGTGATTGGCGGTTCAATCATTGGCGAGCTTGTTTCTGTGCGATAGGGGCACCGGTTGAACCTTGAAGTAGGCTTTAAAATTTGGAAATTATGGGATGCCATACGTTTGGAACCGGGATTTTTCAGGAGCAGATAACTAATGGGGCAAAGTCAAGAACCGGCACCAACGGATAAAGATTTTCAGACTGCCCGGTACTGGGCGGTTGTTGGGTTTGCGGGGAACTTCGGATTAACGGTGCTGAAGGGCTGGGCAGGCATTGTGTCAAACTCCGGCGCCATGGTCGCGGATGCAGTGCATTCCGCCTCGGACATTTTTGCATCCCTGTTTGTTTATATCAGCCTGAAAATCGCCCAGAAACCCGCGGATAAGGAACATCCTTACGGCCATGGCAGGGCAGAGGTGATTTCCACTCTGGTGGTGGTGGGCATGCTGGTCGCCGCAGGTGTCGAGATTATCAGAACCGCCATAACAACAATCCGGCATGGATGTCTTCACGCTCCGGGAAATTGGGCCGTATATGCCGCTATCTTGTCAATTGTCGTCAACGAGCTGATGTATCAGTTCATCTACAGGGCCGGGGTGAAGACCAACAGTCCGTCAACCATTGCCAATGCCATGGATAACAGGTCAGACGCCTTTTCTTCCATTGCCGCCCTGATCGGTATTATTGGCGCCAAGTTAAAATATCCTGTCCTTGATCCTGTGGCCGGTATTGTGGTGGCCCTGTTCATATTCAAGATGAGTTATGATATTGCCATGGACGCGGTGAGACAGATCATGGACGAATCTGCAGGTGAGAAAAAAATCCAGGAAGTGAAGAACCTCGCGCTCGCCGTCAACGGGGTGAAAAACGTGCATGGAATACGGGTACGCCGAAGTGGAGCCTCTTTTCTTGTGGATCTGGATATTGTGGTGGATCCAAAGATTACTGTGGAAATGGCCCATGATATAGGCGAGTCGGTCCGGGAGATAATCCGGGTACACATGGATAAAGTCAGTCAGGCCCGGGTGCATATTGACCCTTCGGATCTGCACTGACACAATTTACCCTGCCAGGGCATTATACCGGCGATCCGTTGACCAGCCTGAGGACAGTGATCTCCGGCGGTGCGCCGATCCTTAGAGGCGGGCCCCAGTAGCCGGTTCCCCGGTTCACATAGACCTGGGTGGCATTGTGCCGGTGAAGCCCGTGTACATAGGGCTGGTCCAGGGAGACCAGGCAGTTCCAGGGAATATACTGCCCGCCATGGGTGTGGCCGCAGATCATCAGATCCACACCCAGGGGATCTGCTTTGAATATGCTTTTGGGCTGGTGGGCAAGCATGATCCTTGGCATGGACAAGGGTGCACCTTTAAGGGCCTTTCCGGGATCAGAAGCGTGGCCGGGCATTATCCTGCCCGCCCGGTAATCAGTGATCCCGGCCAGCACAATTTGGGCGTTTTCCTTTTCAATGATACGGTGTTCATTGATCAGGGGGGTAAACCCCAGGCGTTCAATTCTGTTCAGCCATGAAAGGGCGCCCGAAGAATAGTCATGGTTCCCTGTTACAAAATATTTTCCAAATGGGGCATCCAGGTCCGACAAGGGCCTTGCCTCTCTGCCCAGATATTTTTCGTGACCGTCGGCCATGTCGCCGGTAAAAACAATCATGTCAGCCTGTTCCCGGCCGGCCCGGTTCACGACTTTTTGGACATATTTTTCTTTCAGGGTCATACTGATGTGCAGATCGGAGATCTGAAGGATGGTGAATCCCCTGAACGGATCCGGCAGCCCCTTGATGGGTACATCTACCTTTACCACGTCCGGTTCCCTAGTTGCCCGGTTGATACCATATCCGGTTAAAACTATTGCCGTACCTGTCAGCGCTGCATACCCGGCATTGGTTAAAAAATATCTCCGGGACAGGTCCATGCCCCCCGCCATTGATTCCCGGTTGACCCTGATCTGTATTCCTATT
>NZ_JBFXHE010000290.1:0-5732 GCF_050177295.1 Desulfobacter sp. | reverse complement strand
GGCTGATGCTTCAGCAAAAAAAACCGGAAGACTTTGTGATTGCCACTGGAATCCAGCATTCTGTCCGCAATTTTGTCGAAGCTTCTGCTGATCATCTGGGTCTCAAGCTTCGATGGGAGGGTCTGGGTATAAACGAAACCGGTATTGTGGCTGCTACTGATAATAAAATAGGGCCGAAACCGGGCGATACCATTGTTCGCGTTGATCCCCGCTATTTTCGACCGACTGAAGTGGAAACCCTGCTGGGCGATCCCACCAAGGCTCGAGAACGGCTTGGCTGGAAGCCCGCAACTTCTTTTAAACAACTGGTCCAGGAAATGGTAAATATGGATCTTGATCTTGCAAAACGGGATGACCTTTGTCGACATAAAGGCTTTCAAATCTTTGAACATCATGAATAATAGGAGTCCCCGTGGATAAACACGCAACCATATTTGTGGCAGGCCACCGAGGTATGGCAGGGTCAGCCATCATACGGGCGCTCAGAAAGGCAGGGTATACGCATATTTTAACAGCTTCCCATACAGAAGTGGATCTTATTGATCAGGCTGCTGTGCGGGCATATTTTAAAATCCATCGACCCAGTTATGTATTTCTGGCAGCCGCACAGGTAGGAGGAATTCATGCCAATAATACCCTGCCGGCGGAATTCATTTATCAAAACCTGATGATCGAGGCCAACGTGATTGAGTCTGCTTGGCAGAACGGTGTAAAACGGCTGATTTTCTTAGGCAGTTCATGTAGTTACCCTTGTTTGGCACCCCAACCTATGGTTGAAGAAACATTGCTAACAGGGCTGTTGGAACCAACTAATGAGCCTTATGCAGTGGCCAAAATTGCCGGCATTAAGATGTGTGAATCATTCAACCGGCAGTATGGCACCGATTTCCGGTCAGTGATGCCAACTAACCTTTATGGGCCAGGTGATAATTTTGACCTGACAAACAGTCATGTGATTCCCGCCCTGTTGCGCAAATTTCACGAAGCAAAAATCAACAAGGCAGAAAGCGTTGAGATATGGGGCAGCGGCAGCCCGCGGCGGGAATTCCTGCATGTGGATGATATGGCATCAGACTGTCTTTTTGTAATGAACCTGGAACCATCAATATACCAGGCACACACCCGGCCCATGCTGTCCCATTTGAATGTTGGAACAGGTAAGGATCTTACCATACGGGAATTAGCCGAAACTATCAAACAAGTGGTCAATTTTAATGGCGTTTTAATCTTTAATTCGGATAAGCCGGATGGGGCCCCGCAAAAACTGCTGGATATATCACGCCTGCACGCCATGGGTTGGCATTCTGCAATTGGGCTGAAAAAAGGCTTGCAAGATACTTATCAATGGTACAAGGCAAACATCGCTTCAGCCCGGCTTTAAAAGCCATGGGGTCAGAGAAAAACACAAAATCATCTTCAAGGATGCAGCGGGTTATTGATATCCTATGCATACAACTACGACGAACATTTAAAGACAGTTGAAGGCTGTGGCAAAACCCATTTGCTTTTCGAATTGGGACAGCTCCTGCCGAATGCGAACCTCATTGGGTTTGATATTTCCCAACATGGGCTGGCAAATGCCCCGGAAATGATCCGGGACCGGCTGTTCAGGCAAAAGGCCCAGGAACCATATCCATATGCCGATGATCATTTTGATCTGGTCATATCCCTGAACGCATTGCACAATCTCGAACTACCAGAATTCAAGGCTGCCATTACCGAAATTGAACGTGTGGGCAAACAAAAATACGTTTGCGTGGAAAGTTACCGTAACGAGCAGGAGCTATTCAATCTCCAGTGCTGGGCGCTGACCTGTGAGTCTTTCTTTTCCGAACGGGAATGGGTGTGGTTGTACCAGCAATTTGGATATACGGGCGATTATGAATTTATCTTTTTTGAGTAGGACGCATTGTGACTAACATCCTTGTCACCGGGGGAGCAGGATATATTGGTTCCCACACATGCAAGATTTTGGCATTGCATGGCTATACGCCTGTGGTTCTCGACAACCTGGCCCATGGTCATGAATGGGCGGTGAACTGGGGTCCCCTCGTGGTCGGAGACCTGTCCAGCCGGGAAGTCCTGGACCGTGTGTTTAAAGCTCATAACCCCAGTGCCGTTATACACTTTGCGGCCTTTGCTTATGTCGGTGAGTCGGTAACTGATCCGTCAAAATATTATACCAATAATGTGATCTGCTCTCTGAATCTTTTGGATACAATGCGGAAACACGCGTGCGAAAAGATTGTGTTTTCAAGCACCTGTGCTGTGTACGGCACGCCGGACTTCTTCCCCCTGTCTGAATCCCATCCCTGCCGCCCCATCAATCCATACGGACGCAGCAAGCGGTTCATTGAACAAATTATGGCTGATTACGGCAAGGCATATGGTCTGCGCCATGCCTCGCTCCGGTACTTTAACGCAGCAGGCGCAGACCCGGACGGCCAGTTGGGAGAGGAGCACGATCCGGAAACCCACTTGATTCCTCTGGCTCTGAAAGCAAGCCTGCCCGGGGCAATGCCGCTCACCGTATTTGGAACGGACTGGGATACCCCTGATGGAACCTGCATTCGAGACTACATTCATGTGGTTGACCTGGCCGAAGCCCATCTGGCAGCCCTTCAGTATTTAGATACCCATCCATGCTGTACGTTCAATTTGGGAAACGGTAATGGCCATTCCGTGAAAGGAATCATTGACACCGTTGAAAAAGTGACCGGCAGACCAGTCAACTGGAAAACCGGACCCCGCCGGGCAGGAGACCCTTCCAGACTGGTAGCAGATGCCTTTCTTGCCAAACAAGAGTTGGGCTGGGCTCCCTGTTATCATGACATAACCGATATCATTCGCCATGCCTGGCAGTGGATGGCAAAGCACGAAAGGTCATCCAAATGAACAGTCAGCTGACACTTTCAACTTCCAAGTATTTTCATCTGAGTATTAGCACTTTATAATGTTCAAACCGGCTGTCATGGGTTACAATTGGAAGATGTCGTAATTGAGCCGTTGCTATTATAATTCGATCAGCCGGGTCTTTATGGATAAGCGGTAACGATGAAGAATGCAGCGCAATTTCCCCTGAAACTGGTATTTCAATTAAATCATGAATCTCAAGGGCTTTAGCGTACCAGAGGCATGGTTCCATAGGCAAGGCAAGCTTCTTTAGTAAAACTTTACAGCCAATTTCCAACGCTGATACTGCACTGACATATACTAGATCCGCACGCTGAATGGCCTCCAAGGTGTCTCTTGAGAGTTGCCCGCCCCCATTCACCAGCCAGATCAGTCCACAAGTGTCAAGCATTATTGCAGACATTCAAAGTCCTCACTCATGTCATCATCAAACAGGGGACCGTTCACTGTCACATGCAGCTCAGAGGCTCCCTGCAAACGATTTTTAGGTTTATGAGCTATAATTTCGGCGACAGGTGTGCCATTCCGGCATATAAGGTAAGAAATATCATTTTTTTCTACATTAGAGATTAATTGGGAAAGTTTATTTTTTGCTTCAAACACGCTGACAATTTCCATGAGGTCTCCTTTTCAGGTTATGTTGTTTACAACAATAGCTAACTAAGCTAACCTTGTCAACATAGTTTACTGGTTTCAGGTAAATGCAATGATATCAAGATCAACTTCCAGGCAATGGATTTTCCTTTCATTTCATACCCGTTAGGAAAAGATACCCCTGCTTTCGGCAATGGGGATGGGATACGTATTCAGGCTTTAAAACAGATGGATTCAGGAGATTCCTGTAATACAAGTTACTGGAATTTACCCAATCATTTGGGGACACACTTGGATTTTCCCAAACATTTTATCCAAAATGGGAACCATGCCACTGATTATAATGCCGGCTTTTTCGTCTTTAACCATTCATGGATGATCCATTTAGGGGAAGTTAAACCCGGAGAAATTATTTCGTCTGAACATTTGAGAGGTTTTTTCATACCCAACGAGATAGAACTGCTGATCATTAAAACAGGGTTCTGCAAAAATCGAGACAAGGCTGTTTATTGGCACAACAACCCGGGATTCAGCCCCCAATTAGCTGATTTTTTAAGGGACACTTTTCCCAATTTAAGAGTCCTTGGCTTTGATTCCATTTCTCTTACGTCATTTGCGCATAGACAAACAGGAAGAAAAGCCCATAAACGCTTCTTGGAAGGAAACCGCCCATTGCTTCTCTTGGAAGATATGGATCTCATTAAAGTTTCGGGAAATTCACGGTTTAAGCAAATTACGATTGCCCCGTTGCGAGTATCAAAGACAGATGCGTCTCCATGTACTGTATTGGCGTTGGTTGATAATGTATAGCGGCCTTTCTTATTGTATTGTCGGCAGTGGATTTAGTGGTTCTGTTCTTGCGGAAAGAATTGCCAGTGTTCTAAACAAGAAAGTGCTTGTTGTGGAAAAGCGCTCTCACATTGGCGGCAACAGTTTTTCTGATATTGATCAAGCAACAGGTATTGAGATTCATAAATATGGGTCTCATATTTTTCATACATCAAATACAACTGTTTGGGATTATATCTGTAAATTTGGCGAATTTTCCAATTATCAGCATAAGGTTATGGCGTTATTTAAGCAGCGTATTTATCAAATGCCGATTAATCTGAAAACCATCAATGATTTTTTCAATAAAAATCTCAGTCCAAATGAAGCGATTGATTTTTTAAACAAAGAAATATCCTCCTGTGGCATAACTAATCCTAAAAACCTTGAAGAAAAAGCAATTTCTTCGGTTGGTTTGAATTTATATAACGCTTTTATTAAAGGATATACCCGTAAACAATGGGGGAAAGATCCTGCGTCGTTATCTGCAGATATTATTTCCCGTTTGCCTGTTCGTTTCAATTATAACGCAAATTATTTCAATGACCCCTATCAAGGTATTCCATTGGACGGGTATGGTCAGCTTTTTGACAGGCTTTTATCACATAGGAATATTGAATTAAGGTTAAATACGTCATACGAAGAGATGGCACAATATATACCGCCTGACTGTATGATTATCTATACCGGAATGATTGATCGCTTATTTGATTATAAATTTGGCGCATTGGAATGGCGGTCTCTGAATTTTGAGTGGGAAACCAAAAATTTATCTGATTACCAAGGCACTTCTGTTGTTAATTATTCAGATGAAAGCGTTCCTTTTACACGCATTCATGAATTTAAGCATTATCATCCCGAAAGAACGGAAAGTTTTCACGCGCCACAAACAGTTATCAGCCGTGAATACCCTATAGCATGGCAACAAGGCGCTGAGGCTTTTTATCCTGTCAATGACACTTATAATAATGAACGCTTTAATAAGTATTTATATAAGGCTAAACGGAAATCAAACTTAATCGTTACAGGGCGATTGGGATTATACAAATATTGGGATATGGATACAGCCATTGAAAACGCTTTAAAACTGTTCGAGCGATTGAAAAAATCAGAAATACCCTGATCTGCCGTCAAAAAAAATAAAAAACCCCGTTGAACTTGATGAATCAAGCAGATAAAGTGTTTGTGCAACCAAAAACCTATCACCAACGGGGTGAAACAAACTATGACACAAGGAGTGTTACCATTCAAGTACGAAGAGGAAGAAAGTAGGAACGGGATGACCGCGCTTGCTGGATTGCCGATCTATCTGGACCTTGCCGAAGTAATTGGGTTGTCCAAATCTATTCAAAAACACTTAAAAATAAGAGATAAGGGTCAGGGTTGGTCCGATTCAC
>NZ_JBFXHE010000289.1:0-5745 GCF_050177295.1 Desulfobacter sp. | reverse complement strand
CGGAACCAGGCTATCCAGGGCTGCAGACGATGTGGAAAACGGCTGTCCCGGTGCCAGCAGTTTCTGCCAGGTCCGGGTCTGGTGGGGATAGGGAAACCGGGTTTCCACAAACCAGGGTTTGGTCATTTGTGGTGATACGCCCGGCCCCCGGATCCCTTTGATCCGGCAGGTGATGTGTGCCCGGCCCGTCGTGGTTCCTGCCGTAACCGGCAGTTTGACGCGTTTGCGTTTATTGGGTTCCAGGGCAATGGTTTGACCGGCCTGGCCTGTGAGAGATACCGGCCCGAAACATTCTGTTTCCAGGGTTATATTCTGGGCAATATCTGTTAAGTTGTTCAGCTCCAGCATGATAAAGCCCTGGTCCCCGCAGGAAAGAAATCGCGGCATAGTGGCCTGGACCACAATGGGAGAGGCCAGGATCATCTCCTTATCCCCGGAGCCAAAGGTATTGTCCGTATGGGCAATGGCCATGATCCGCACCTGTCCGTCAAAATCCGGAAGGTCCAGATGAAAAACCGCTTTACCCTGGTCATCGGCGTCAACAGCCTTCTGGTGGATGGCCAGGATCTGCACATCGGTTGAGGGCCGGTCTCCGCCCCGGGTCAGGGTTGCCGCATCCCCGCCAAACCGCATCCTTGCATAGCCCCCGTCTGCGGCTTCAATGAGTTTCTGGTAAATGTCATGGAGTTCGGGGCTGTATTTCCGGGGCTGGAAAAAGTAGCCAAAGGGGTCCGGGGTTTTAAACCGGGTCAGGTTCAGAATTCCGCAGTCCACGGCAGCCAGGGTGACCATGGCATGCCTGGCCGGCCTGCCGCTGGCATCGGTGAGATTGACCGCCACATCCACCCGGCGGTTGGGTTCTGTTTTTTCCGGGGCCTGGATGTCAACCTTCATACGGCGGCCGGTGCGGTCAAGGGGCAGGTGGATCAGCCCCACGGATCGCTTGGGCAGTTTGGCATCCCTGCTTTCACCGGGCCGGATCACCAGTGCTGACACATACAGATCGTGACGCGCCCAGTCCGGATTAATGGCAATGGGAATCTCTTTTCCCTGGGCAGGAATATCAATGGGCAGGGTCAAAAGATTGTCTGCCCCGTCCACAAATAAAAAGCCTTTGCCGCCCTGGGGGGCCTTGACCGTCACCCGGGCCGTGTCCCCGGCCCGGTAACCTGGCTTGTCCAGGGCCAGATCCACACGGTCCGGCCGGTTCATGTCCTGCTGGCCCTGATCCCGGGAGCGCCAGCCAGCCCAGACGTTTTTACAGCTTGTCAGGCCTGTGGCCGGATTTTTTATTTCAATACGGTATCCGCCCCATTCCACGGGCACATTTACCTGGGCCCTGCCCTGGTCCGGAATATCAAGATCAAACCGGTCCACGGGATAAAACTGGCTGTTGCAGCCCCAGTGCCACGCGTCGTCTTTGTATTCCCAGTAATATTCGCGGTGTTCCCGGATCACTGTGACCTTCAGGCCATGGGCAGCCCTGAGCCGGCCCTGGGTGTCGGCCAGGATAACTTCAAATTTTGCCGTGTCATTGCCGGGTACCTGCTCGGGATCATCTTCCGTGCCGGACATATTTCTGATGCCCACAAGGTTTTGGGCCGGCCACACCTGCCATGAGGCGTTTCTGACCACCGGGCGTTCCCCGGAATCGTACAGGCTGACATTGGCGGTGACCCAGTGGGGGGAGGTTACCGCCTTCCACTGATTATCCACCTTAATAACACCTTTTCCCGTTTCGTCCAGGCGGATGTCGTCACAGGTGTACGTGGTGTTCACAAGGTCGGTGACCGCACCGAATTCAAAACCGGGTAAGGTCTTTTTGAACAGATCCCGTGCCGGTATTACATGGATCACGGCATTGGCACGGCTGCCGCCGGCAGGTGCCCCGTACAGAAAATCACCCTGGATATGGATGGCAAGATCTTTATCCGGGGCCAGGATGTTGTCGCCTGCCGGGTCTATAACCAGCTTGATGCGCTCGGGCAGAAATTCGGACACCAGAAAGGGATAATCTTCAAACCGGTCATTGCCATTGGAAAATTTCACCCGCCATTTTCCGGTCAGGGCATTGGCGGGCAACTGAAAATCAGTGTTGAAATGATTGCCTTTGCCCGGCTTCCAGGTAAATTCCCGGATGGTTTTTCCGTCGGGCTGAACCACCTTGGCTGCCACCTTTATTTCAGGTGTCCTCCGACCGTCCTGGTTCCTTAAGACGCCGTCAATCACAACGGTCTCCCCGGGACGGTAAATGTCCCTGGGGCCGTATACAAACAGGTCCAGGGGCCTGAACAGGGCATCGCCCATGGCAAATTCCGACAGATCAAGGGCCGGGGTATCCATGGCCATCAGGCTGATATGATGCTTTTTGGAAACAGATACCAGTTTCAGTTTTTCAAAGTGTCCTTTTATAACGCACAGGCCGCCGTTATCCGTTTCCTGCTCAAACAGGGTTTTTCCATCCTCGTCAACCCCCTTGATCACAGCCTTTTCAATTGGGTCTGCCGTTGAAAGGCTCTGGATGAAAAACCGGATGGCGGTGTCATATACCCTGGCATGTACCCCTAAATCGGAAATGGAAAACCAGGTCATGCGGTAGCTTTCGCGATAAAGGCCCGCGCCCCGGAGCACGGCGATATAAATGCCGGGCGGTTTAAGTTCCCTGATATGGGTGATGGAAATGTTGCACGGGGTGCGCAAGTCCTTTTTGACGTCCAGATCCCAGCGGCCGGAATAGACAAGCTCTGCAAGGTCCGCAAGGTCACTGGAATCGTAACAACTTAAATATGCGGAATCCCAGAATTCATTCTTGAAGTCTGTGAGCCGGTCCGGCCGCACCCTGAAAAAATCAATGTCAGCCTGTTTGATGTTCAGGCTGTCCACGGGCAGCCCCTTGATCAAGTCCGCGGCCAGAATAAATCCCGTGGAACCGAATGCGATCATGGGTTCCGCCGGGCGGGTGGTAATCTCATATACGACTTTTCCGGCCAGGGCCTGGCCCTGGGCCGGTGCCAGTCCTTTTTCCACATTAATGGTATAGGTGGTGTCCGGTTTTATCTGGGTAAAATAGGCCACTTTGGTATCCTTGGCCAGGATCCATGCACCGTCCACAGGGGTGCTGCCGTCTTGTTCAATAATACTGAAATACTTGCTCAAGTCCTGTGTCGTATCCAGGGGTAACGAAAAGGTGACGGCCAGGGCATTTTGTCCGTCCACGGTCTGCTGGCCGGAAAACCGGGCGTCAAGTCCGGCGCTTGCGGCTATTGCCTGGCGTGCGAAAAGTAACAGACACAGCGATATGACCGGCAAAAAAATCAGGCGAAACTGTTTCATGGTATTTTCCTTTTTTTAGGCCCGGCCAGGCAGGTTACCACATCTACCGGGGTCATGATCTGTTCTGTCCTGACCATGATGCTTTCGGTTTGCCGCCATGCCCTGGCATCAATGATGCCGATTTTTGTCCCTTTGTCCGGTTTGATTAACGGTCGGGTGGCTTCAAGCTGTTTTTGGCGGATATCATCCCTGGTGAATGTATCTTTTTTTTTGATCTGGGCTAACACCTGGACTTCATTGGCCGGATCCATGGCAAATTCCCAGGCCGACAGCAGCGCCGTTATAAAGGCTTTTACCGTATCCGGGTGTTTTTTCATCATAGCGCCTGACGTGACAACCGAGTTGGCCACAAAGTGTATACCGTAGTCCGCAGGGTTGAAAAATTTTACCCGCTCGCCTTCTGCGGCCAGCTTGTCTTCCAGGATAACCCCCTGGGCGTTGCGGTATACCGGCCACATATCAACTTCTTTTTTGAGAAACGGGGTGAAATCAGACCTGACGCTTGAGATGAAAACATCTCCTGACGTAAGGCCTGCTTTAGCCAAAAGGGTGTTCATGATGGTTTCATCATTACCCCCGAAGGTGACCCCGATATACCGGCCATTTAAATCGGAAAGCGTCTTAATTTCAGGCTGATCCGACCGGTAGATCCACTGCATGGGGTTGACCTGGAACAGCTGGGCCAGAACCACCACGTCGGCTCCTCTTTCAAGGGCACGGATGACCTGATCGGCAGATGCCACGCCAAAGTCTGCATATCTGAGTTCAAGCTCCTTGATGGCATTTTTCCCGGCCCCGCCTTCTTTTACGAAAACATCCAGCCCCGCTTTTTTGAAAAAGCCGCCGGTATCGGCAATGATATCACCGGCCACAGAGGTGTTGAACTGCCATTTCAGGCGGTAATTAAGCCGATCGCCTGCAAAGACTGGTGTGACGGCAGAAAAAAGCATCATGCAAAGGACCATGAGTCCTGCTATGATCACGTTGATTTTGGTGTTGGTTTTTTGATTCATAACAGATCGCCTCCCTTTGGCGCAAACCATTTGGTTTTCATTTGTTCGCCCACAGATTCAAGAATGCCTTGGTAAACCGAGATGATAATGCCGATGGAAAACAGGGCCACAAGAATGCAGGCAAGATCACTCTGGTACAGGGCGATGCGTATACTATAACCGATACCCTGATCCGCTGCAATGAACTCGGCCACAATGGTGCCGGCCATGGCCAGTGTGGCTGATCCTGCAATCACTGTGGTCAGCTTGTTTAAATTCTCAAAGGCCCGGATTTTGACTTCCAGCTGCCAGCGCATCCGGCCAGTGGCAATGTAAAAATGTTCAATGTCCTTTATGGGCGAGGCCATGATCCCTAACACCGACAGCAGCAACGGGAAATAGCAGATCATGGAGGCGATGAGCAGACGGGATAAAAATCCGTCCCCCATGAGAATAAAGATGATTGGGGCCAGGGCCACAATGGGATAGGCCTGGATGTTATAGGCCATGACCTTGATAAACGAGCCTGCCCAGGAGGATTTACGGCCGATGATCCCCACAAAAAAGGCCATAAAAATGGAGATCATCTGACCCAGCACCGTTACGGAAAGGGTATTGAGTACGTCAAGGAAATAACCGGCCAGCATCCGGTGTGCCGTGTCAAAGATCAGCGTTAACCCGGGGATAACATAATTGGACAGGCCGGCAGCATATTTGATGACCAGAAGGCCTGTAACGCCTAAGCAGTAAACAATCAGAAACTGGTAGATTCGTCTAAACAGCATTCATAATCTCCAGCATGGACCGGTCAATGGCATGGGGCTCGGCTGTATATCCTGTTTCATAATTCCGGCCCTGCACCACGACAGCACCTTTGCTTTTCCCGGGATGGTTTAACACCAGGATCTCTTTGCAGAATCGTGCCACTTCCATGAGATTGTGGGAGATATAAAGAAATAATTTATCCGGAAACATCTCCTTTATGGCCAGGACAATGATTTCCCGTAAGGCTTCATCCACATTGGCAAGACTTTCGTCCAGTATCAGCAAATCAAAGTCCTGAATAAGGTAGCGGATAAGGTTCATCCGGTTCTGCTGGCCCATGGACAACTGGGAGAATCGTGACCCAAGAAGGGCGTCCACTTTGAAGATTTTGACCAGTTCCTTTTTAAGATCTGAATTTTCCGGCGGGCAGACTTTTTCAAGATGACTGCCGGTATCGGCCCAGCCGGGCAGACGCTCCTGATTGTAAGAATACAAAATGCTGGAAATGCCTTCATAAATCAAAGCATTCCCCCCGGGACCGCTGCTGCCGCCGGCAAGAATTCTTGCAAAGGAGGTTGTGCCCACGCCTGATGGCCCGATAACAGCATTAAACCCTGGTGCGGCCATGGAAAAATTCAGATTTTCCAGGAGTGTT
>NZ_JBFXHE010000288.1:0-5751 GCF_050177295.1 Desulfobacter sp. | reverse complement strand
TTTGGCTCCGCAGATTTACGTTTAAGGAATGATGCACTATTCTTAATGGTTCCCAAGACACCGTCAACCTCCGGGAGTGAAAATTCCATCAATTTATCAAGCTCTGTAAATCCAAGGGCCAGTTCTTTATTTGCATTTGAAATTTTTTCTGCAAAAAAAAGCTACTGAAATGCAAATAAATGACATTACTATTTTTTGTTTTCTGGTCGAGTTCATCCTGTCCTATGTCCAACGCCGCGGTTCACAGGCCGCGAGGTACAAGCGGTTCTTTGTGAAAGCTCATGTTGGCCTTATTTTATTTGCTCGTACAAGTTGTCAGCATCTTTCGATAAATTCTTGAACATTAGGACACAATCAAGACTTGCACCATTTGGCAGATTATAGTGAGTTCAACACAGTTTTCTGATTGAAGCCGTGTGCAATTTCGAAATATTTTCTTTATCAGCCTGAGATGCTTTCCGGATTTGCATTTATTTCCATGTGTTAGCAGTCTATTCTTCAATAATTATTGCTTTGGATATGGTTGAGTTTTCTCTTAAGTGTGCAATTTTTCTGTATTCATCTGACTGAAAGCACTGCATGATCTTATCTTTGCTGGCGAATTTGATTAATATCATTCGTTTCATATCCCATTCCCCCGAGATAGGGCTTAGTTGACTTGATCTAAAGATATATTCTCCACCATATTTTTTGATAATAGGGGCTGCTTTTTCAATGTATTCACTGTACATGGTTGCATCTGAGACGGACTGAATTTCGGCTAAAAAGAATATTGGCATTTTAATCCCCCTTTACTTTTAACGTAAACATCTGCGGCTTGTCCGTCAGCATGTTTTGGTTAGGAAATACTCCGATTCTGTATTTGGATTGTTTATTTTTATCAACATTTGTTGTATATTTTCAACAGATGTTTCCGTCCTGTATTAATATTCTGATCTCCTTTCGAATGCTCTAAATTATTTCCATCACCATTACCGGTTCCGCCATGACCCAAACAACAGCACATAATTTTGATGTTTACCAGCCCCGCAATCCCAAGGCAAGCGCATACTACCAATGCATTGAGAATCACTTTGAAGAGCTGGAGGGGGTTTGGGACGCCATGTATGCAACCCGTCTGGGTTTCTGGAAGAGATTTTTCAGTACGAGGTGCTCAAGATGCTCAAAAAAGAGGGCAAGATAACGGATGCCGTTATCGAGAATATGCTGTCATGGCAGCATTCAGGCTTCCATGTTCATATCGGTGACAAGATCTCTTCCAATGACCAGGCCAGCCTCGGCAATCTTGCCCGGTACATTATCCACGCCTGTTTCTCCCAGGAACGTATGGTTTATATCCCGGTGGAAGAATCCGGTGACGGTTTTGCAAAGGTCGTATATACATCAAAAGATCGGAAGTTCCGGAAAGTCTTTGATGCCCTTGACTGGCTGGCCAGGCTGGTGACGCACATCCCCGGCCGTATGAGCAGACTGTCAGGTACTATGGTCATTATTCGAACAAATCCTGGGGGATGAGAAAAAAGGCGAACACGGATGATCCCATCCCCACCGTTATTCCCAACGAGATGTCTTCAAAAGAGTTCCGCCGGGATTGGGCTCGCCTGATTCAGAAAATCTATGAGGTAGACCCGCTGACCTGCCCTAAATGCCAGGGCTCAATGCGTATCATAAGTCTTATCGAAGAACTCGACATCATCGAAAGAATCTTGCGTCACCTTGGACTTTGGGATATCCCTAACCATGATCCTCCGCAACCCGCCATTTCCCGATTCTATTCCTGATCTGGTTTATGACTTTTCCAATTCCCAAATCCCTGCCGGCGGCTGGCATTAATTTTTCCGTTTTGGAGGATTTCCGGTGGGGTATGTTCAAAATCAGTCAAAAAGATAGCTGCTCAGAGCTTTTTCAGTGGTTCAAGGCGAATTTTTAATTTTTTCTCCCAGGTGCTATTTCTAACATCAGCGGCCATTCCGGAGTCGATACCCCCAGCCGGGCACAGCCCCAACAAGTTGGGGCTGTGCCCCGCTGGGGCCATATTCCTGACTCTTGTTAATCTTTTCATTCTTTGCTATACCTTTCCAGTAAAAAAGGAAGTTCCTGTCCGTCGGGGCAATCAGGGCAATTTTTATTGGGAAGTCTCCATGGTCACGGCGATTGTATACCGGCGCTCCTGTAATGATAATGATTATCAGATCAACGATCGTTTTTGTCACCTGCTCCAGGCTTTTTTACCCTCCTTGACCCCTTTTCTCTCCATTTCATCCCCCAGACTGATGCTTGAGACAATTTCCTCTTTCGGTTTGCCCGCCGCGGAACAGCAGGCGGTATAGGTTCGCTGGTGGTTGAGCCATTTGCATTTTTTCAGCTCGCTTTCAAGGTCCTTGCCGCTTCCCGTTCCTGCGTGATGTGCATGGTATACATCCACCGGCGCCATGAAAAGCGGTCCGTATTCCTTTTCTCCCTTGGCCGCCATGGCTCCGGCCTTATCGGCCTCACCTTTTTCCGTGAGCCTCAAAATGGCAAGGTCGTAGAGCAAGGGAGGCATGGCCGGCATTTTACTGAGCGTGGAAATCCGTTTGTCCAGAAGTTCCGGTTCCACGGCACCGAGGACACTAAGTGCGTACGGGGTATCCTTGACAGGGCTTTCCATGGCTTCTGCCGCAGCTTCTCTGGCTTTTTTCAGGTTCCCCTCCAGGAAAGCGCGACGGGCGTCGGATAAGGCTTTCACGCCGGACAGGACGGCGGCGACGCGCTCGTTTTCCCTGACCGCTTCAAGGGAAGCCGTATTCATGGGCCTTCTCCGGATGTTTTCCGGATAGTTGCGCAGGCAATTTTTGACCTGCTCCTGGCGCGCCCTGGCCTCTTTATGGTAGCGGTAACCCCATTGATTGAATTCGTCTTTGAGTTTGCCCATACCCGCTTCCAGGGTCTGCGTCATGCTCTCCTGCATGCCCGCCCGGACATTTTCAGTCATCTGTTCGGGATTGGCCTCACCCTTTTGCAACGGCTTTTTGATTTCTTCCACGGTTTTTTGTAAAAAGCCCTTAATGCTTCTGGAAAACCGTTCGGACATGTACTTGTCCCATTCTTCCGGATCTGAAACCCCCGGGCTTGTCAGCTGCTGGGTCATCCTCAACATGCCCCGCGGCGAATACCCCGCATGAACCAGAAGTTCCATGCCCTTGGCATCGGCCTCGTCCTCCTGGGACCGGCTCCACATGGGACCTGTGATAAAATCCGATATGGCAGCGGTATAACCCAGCTTATCATCAATGAGTTCGGCTTGTTCAGGTTCGTCGATAAAGGTCCGGGTTTCGGCAATGGCAAGCTGGCAGACACTGGTCATTCCGGAAATGTTGTCGTGGAACCGGATCCTTTTGTTGTGTCCCAGGAGAACATGGCTGTATTCGTGGGCGAGCACTGCCGCCAGCTCGTCCTCGCTTCCGGCCCGGGTAAAAAGCCCGAGGTGGATGTTGAGGCTTCCGCCCAGCGTGGCCGAGGCATTGTAGGTGTCCTTCCCTGAGAGAACAAGCGGGGGGGCAGCCGCGCCTTCAGGGGCGAGCCGGGCCAGTATACCTTCCAGATAGGCCTGGATATGCGCTTCCGTGATGGCAGCCCCCATGTTGGGAGAAAGTGCCAGGGGTACCCTGTCAAAGCCCCTGGGTTCCATGCCGAACTGGATTTTCCGGTAAACTTCCGGATCGGTTTCCGGCTGGAGCGCCTCATTGTGGACCGTGCTTGGAATGCACCCCGAAAAGAGCAGCATCATGGCGAAAAGTAAGCATAATCCGTTTGCGGTCTTTAAGCATTTCATTCTCCATCCTCCAGTCCCATGCTGGCGTCGGGCTTGCTTTGGTTGACATCATTTTGCCGGGCCAGGATGTTTCCGGACACGGCTGGAGGTGATTTGCGCGAGACCGTTACATCGAGTTCATCGATCCAGACGAACTCGCCCCCGGCAGGGGAAATTTTGAGATGTCCGGCATGTTCCTCAATCACGGCCACCTCTTTTTTCTCTACTCTATCTTTGAGCCGGGCCAGGGCATCACCTTTAATCTCTCCTGTTTGACCGCCGTTGCCATCATAGGTTGTCAGCGGTACCGTATCAATGCTGAGAATCAGCCCGGCATCGGCAAAGACGGGCGTGGCCCATAAGAACCCTGTTAAAATTATCATTGGAATCAGTGCGGTTTTTTTCATGTTGCTCCTCTCCTTTTATGGTCAATTTTAATGATCCGCATTACCCCTGGATGGCCTGAGGCTTGAAGTTTTCCATACCGATACCCGCCATCAGCAATGTGGTTCCGATAAAGTTAAAGGGCGCAATGGTGAGAATTTTTAAAGCCACCAGGGCCAGGCCAAGTGAAAAAACAAAAACGGTCAGATAAAACAGCAGGACAAAGATCAGAGGGCGGGGATCCATCCAAGACGGATTGCCGTGTTCGTGTTTCCAGCGTTTCAGCCAGGCCGTGAATTCCGTATATATTCTCAGGGTAAAAAGAAGGGCGAAGATATCCAGGAGACTGGCCAGGGTTAAACTGCCGCACAGTTGCTTTGGATACCGCCAGTAGCCTTGACCGTAGGTGAGCAGGTTGTCCAGGACCATGGCATGGAAGAATACGCCGGGAAGATAGCCGTGAATGGGAGAAACTTCGCGGTCCGGCATTTCACGCAGGCCCGTTCCCACCAGGACAAAGTGATCTCTGAGCAGCTTTTTTTCGATGTCACGGCAACGCTCCTTCCATTTTTTTGCCGAAGCCTGCCGGAGCCCTTTCCAGATACTGACGTAAACACAGGGATGATAGTAATGGGGTATCTTAAATTTTTCAGGTTTGACAACGCCCTGGCCCAAGGCCTTAAGGATATAGGAACAGAACGCTTTCCAGCGGCCTTGTGCGGTTGCCTGGGGTTCCAGGTTTTCGGGTTTCAGCTCCTCCGGTTCCTGTCCCGGGACGGCGTTGAGATGGGCTTCCAGGTCAGGGATGCGTCCCCACTGCAGATAGAGGTCTTCCGGATTGTCCGGCAGCGGCCGGTCCCTGCCCGTGGACGATACCTGGTAGAGTGCGGCCGCCGGCGGCAGCAGATGGCGCTTGGGGGCCAACCGGTAACGTTCCCCGCGGTCTCCGGCCGAAGAAATTTCGTCGACCCCTACCCGCGCCACAACCTCTGACAGTTCCGGTCTGATCCAGCTTTTAATGGATGGTGTTTGGGGAGGGTCTTTCTTTTCCGGCTCCTCGTAAGGGGTATCTGCAAAAAAAAGGGGGATCTTTTTTTCGGCGTACCTTTTGGCCACCCCGGCCAAGGCTTTTACCCCGGCACCGTCCTCATCGTTCCGGTGAAAGAGAATATCCACGAACACGGCTTTTGGCCCGGTTCTCAACAGCATTTCCAGGACTTCCGCATGCTTTTGATAGCTGATGGGCCAGGCGGCCTCTTTCCTGGCGTTAGCAACGTTTTCTTGGTTATTCTTAGGCGTGTACAGTGCTGCCGGGGAATCGACGTCATAAAGCAGTACCGTGACGGGTTTCCGTTCCTGCTGCCTGGAGGGATAAAAGTGGGACATGATCTGCTGGACGAGAATCCTGGACTCCTGGCTGGTGTCGCCATACAGGCCAAAGGGGTTGAGTATGGCAAAGGAAATTGAGAACAGCGTAAAGAAGAGCATTTTCAGCGGATCTTTCCAGAATATCCGTTTCAGGATATTCAGCAGGATTTTGTGCTTCTTCTTCTCTCTTGTTTCAACCGACTCGG
>NZ_JBFXHE010000287.1:0-5768 GCF_050177295.1 Desulfobacter sp. | reverse complement strand
ATTTAACCGAAAATATAGCATAAGTGTCTCCTTGAAAGCTGATTATTATGCATTCGTTATTGCCTGAAAATACATAATAAATCATCTTCCAAGAGAGTCCAATTTATTTTTCTGGAACACTATAACAAACACCGGGATGAAAACAAAAAGGTCATTTACTCGGGTACTGCTGACATGGTTGATGATGCGGATTGTGCATACACCCTGGATATAGTCCAGGAAGATTACGATGGCACCAGGACCGTCAAGTTTGAGAATTTTAAAGCCCGTGGCGACGTGGCGCTTGAGGCATTTTATCAATACAATTATTTGCCGGGAACTTTATATTATGACCGGCTCGACTCTGTTTCCACTGTTGACGATGAGGAACGGAAAAGAGTTGAACAGCAGCACGCGCTTGATGTCCAGTTGAGAAAAAATCGTGTGGCTGTGGATGCCATTATTGAGTGCATCCAGGGAGGTATTGACCAAAAGACTGTCCTGATTACTGAGGCTGCAGCCAGATCCGGTATATCGAAACCAAAAATTCGAAAGGCCCTGATTGAACATACTGGCCCGGACAAGTCCAAAAATCAGTTCTGGTATGAGGAAATTGGAGTCAATAATTCACACATCTATCGCCTAAATTATGGGGTTTCTGATGCAATTTGACCCCAGGGGTAAAAAACCGAAAAACCGAACAAACCGAAAATGGGTAAATTGGCTTTTTGATGACTTAGCCGTGCTGAGAGAGAGAGTTCCCAAGGGTTTTACTGGTTTTCTCGGTTTCTCTGGTTTTATTAGTTTATTGGGTTTACCTATTTTTACCCCCTGGGTTGTCGAGACAAAGAAACCATTCCCCAAATCGAAAAACCGAAAAACCGGATCACACACAGCACGGCTAAAAATAAAAAGGAATTTAAACTAATGGACACTAAACAATTAACAGATTTAATCAACCACCGCCTTGGCATCATCAAGCAAGATTTTAACGCCTTGCCCACTGGTGGATCTCTTGAAAGTCTTCAGCAAACATTGCTGAAACTCATAGGTAAGACGTCGCTCCTGGTGGAGGACATTGACCGCCTGAATGGGCTTAAAAACCCGGAAAACGCACTAAAAAAATGAACAAAAACGAACAATACCAAATAGTTGAACAATACCGGGGAGTTAGGAGTGAAGAACCATGGCAAGAGGCTTGAGTTTAAAAAGTTTAAGCGATCTGAGGCGTTTTGTGGGCAAGGTACTCAATGAACTTTATCGGGACGAAATGCCGGAAGGCCGGGCCAGGGCGCTTTTCCATGGCGCATCGGTCTTGAAAGACGTCATTCGTGATGGAGACCTTGAACAGCGGATCAGTCAATTGGAAAAAACCATGAAGGAAAACGGAAATGAAAAGAAATTTTGAAAACCGGCTGGATCGTTTGGAACAGGCCAGGGGGGATATCATGAAGCCGGGTGAACTACCGGAGACCTGTATCATTGCCTGTTTTGACCGGGCGAAGGACGACCATGGCAATGAACTCCCCGTCGTCGAGGTGGGTGGTCTCTTTCGGCTGGCCGGCGAATCTGAGGACGACCTCAAGGACCGGGCGCTCCTGGCAGCGTGCAAAGGTAAGCCAGTCGGATACAAGCCGGTATTGTTCGCCCACCGGCTGGCACCCGTGCATGCCAGTGAGAAGGGAGACTTCTATGTCGATGGTCAAAAGAGTTGAGAATCTTGAAAAATATTTCGGCACAGATGAAGACCTGCCACCCGAAGTGTTGATAATTTACACGGAAAATTGCAGCCGGGTTGATGCAGAACCCTTGCCAATAACAAAATTTACAGTGTTCGGCCAGGAGATCCACAGACAGCCTGATGAAATATATCAGGTTTTTGAAACCAGGGCGCTAAGAGCAGCGCTTGAACTTTTACCCAAAAAACAGCCAGGACAGGCGGCACCAGTACCGGTGTTGGTTGGCAATGGCAGCGCGCAGAAATAACCACTAAAAAAGGATTTTAAAAATGACAGATCTTTACCTTGGTCTTAACGACCAAATCATTTCCAAGACAGATAACCCGATGGTGGACCCCAATAACGAAGATGAAACAAAAGTGTTCGGGGAATTATTCTACAATTTGAAGCAACAGATCCACAGCGTCAACGCCGCCTATGAAAGAGCGCAGACAATTGACCCCGACGTACCGCAGGGCATACGGACGGAGCGCCAACGCATGATCGCCTTGGAAGCCGAAGCCGATTTCAACGCTAAAATGGAACCGGCGCTTGCCAAGCTTGAGAAAAAATTGGAAGGCCAGGTGGAGCGGATTCAGGCTGACATTGCCGAAAAATCAAAGGTGTCTGACCCTATTTTAGCCGAATTAAAGGGCCAGGAAGTCAGACGCCTGCTCTTGGGTGTAGACAAAGCAGAACGCGCACAAATTTTGATGGATGCTGCCCAAAGGGGTGATAAATTCCTCTTGGATTCTGTCCGTGGGTCACTGATCCCGATCGTATCGGAAGATATTATAGGCCGAGCTGAGTTCGCTTTTACGGAAAAATTTTTCCCGACTTTTTACCAAACCAAAAATCGGAATGCACGAACGATGGAAGAAGCACGGGAACGCTGCCGTCGCGTAACACGTGGGTTACGTCGGTCTTTAAATGTCGCGCTGTCTGACCGGTTACCGAAGAAACAGGAGGTGAAATAATGATAGTTACAATCACAGAGACCGGCCAAACAATCGACCTTGCCGGCGCAGAGAGTTTTGTTGAAGCCATGGATGAAAATAATGTTTATTCTTTGGCTACCGGGAACCCTGATGATCACGAAAAGCTTTTCCGGACTCCTGGCGGCAGATGGATCGTAAACGCATGGACCGGGATGCAACGACCAACCAAATGGCGTGAAATCGATCATGAAACTGCCCTGGCTTGGCTGGCCTTGAACGGAATCAAACCGTCTGAAACCATTCACGGCTCTGGACCCAGCAAAAAGGTCTACACACGGACTTGGGATGAATCCCCACAGCAGTTTCAAAAAAGAGTGAATCAGGCCGTTATCTAACGGCTGTGGTCCTGCCCGGTAAACGATTGGGGCCGGGTGGGACCTTTTACCTTACACAATGCAAAGCAAGAAGTAATGGTCTTATCAATAGAGAGGCGACATTGGAAGATATGGATACAAAACAATATACAAATAAAGAACTTAGCATAGTAACAAAACTCCTCGAAGCATCCACATCAAACCCGAAAGAACTTTTAAAGATGCTTGGGATCATTCGGTGCGCTGCCTCTGAGTGTATTTATTATAACCGGAACTCTCCTTTTAATTGCGGTCTTCGAGATGTTGTTCTGCATAAGGGAATTTGCCGCTTTTACCGCATAGGTAGACAAAATTCTTCAACAGCGCACCCTCTGGACAGGACAGACTTACCTGGTGGGTCGTATGTTGATTTTGTGTCGGCAAAGTAACGCTTCCAGAATTTTTACCCAATAAGAATTGAAGAAGACGCCTTTATTGCCAATGTTTTAACAAGATCAAGAGTCATAGATATGCCTGTTTCTGTGAATTTTTTCCTGACTTTAGACCATACGGAGTCGTTTCGTATGGTATCTAAGAACTCATGACCTTCCCATGTCATCCTCTCAATAGAAAATCCGTCAATATCAACCATTTCACCATACATGCTGCCATTTATCAACCCAGCCTCAAGCATAATTTGTACATGGTAAGATATTATTGATGGGTCTTTATTTTCGAAATCTGACAAGGTTAATGAGCCTTTTACCATTGGCTGTTTTTCAATCTTAAGCAGTATTTCCCTTATTACATCCCAGTTTCGTTCCAATGTTATATCCTCCATAATATTTACATGATTTTATGCAAACTCGTGCGTCATTTGTGTGGGCTTTTATGGAGTCCCAAAACTCTTTTTTCGGAGTCTAAAAATTCCCTTTTGGGGGAGGAAGAAACTCTGCTTTTTATGTGCAAGGTACTTACATAGCGCTTACATAATCAAAAAGGCTTCCAGTCCTTAAAAACCGAAAGCCTTTATAATCGTGGTGCCCAGGAACAGAATTGAACTGCTGACACGGGGATTTTCAGTCCCCTGCTCTACCGACTGAGCTACCTGGGCACATCAAATAACGCAGCTTTTATATGTTCTTTACCCATTCAAGTCAAGCAAAAAATTAGAAAAGTATTACTTGATGTTCAAGTTTTTAATTCTTGACTTTTGAAAATTACCAAATGACGGGCATTTCAAGCTTTTTTTGAGAAGTCTTTCAGAATCAATTTAAAGTTAAAAAACCATGAAAAGCCTTGACAAATAGTACTCTTGAAAAGTCAACTAAAAAAAACTCGAATATCGAGTATTAAGAATAATTTTCAGCATCCACCCATATCACCCAGCAGATACTGGATTAAACCGCAGGCACATACCGCTGCTGTTTCTGCCCTTAAAATCCTGGGCCCAAGGGAATAGCTCATAAAGCCTAATTCAACGGCATGCCTGATCTCTTCTTCTTCAAAACCGCCCTCTGGTCCGATCAGGACAACAGCATCGTTATTCTCTCCAGGGACCGGTCTGGCAAGGGGGCGGTCCGACGCTTCCCAGAAGGCAAATCTGTGTGAACAGCCGTTTGAAAATACCAGAACCTGTTGAAAATCCATGGGCGGCATAATTTTAACAAGACTAGATCGTCTGCACTGCTTCAAAGACTCCCTGGCAATGGTCTGCCATCGCTCAATCTGTTTTTTCTCCCGATTTTGACCTGACAATGGAATGGATCTTTTACAATAAAAAGGAATCCAACGGGTTACCCCGAGCTGGGTAATCTGCTTGATGATCTCATCCATCTTGTTGTGTTTGAGCATGGCAGTACACAAGGTCAGATCAAGATTCGATTCTGTGAGGCTTTTTTTTTCACTTAGAATGGAAATTTGCACAAATTCAGGAGAGACCTGGTCTATACAACCTGTATAATCAGTGCCATGACCATCGGTCATGGAAATGGCATCCTGGGGTTTAAGCCTGAGCACCTTGCATATATGTTTTGCATCCTGACCATGGATTACAGCCTTATCTGCGCTTAACGCCTCTTTATCGATTAAAAATTTCTGCATATTTATGTCTTGATTCCGTTAAAAGTTGAAGCCCGTCTTTTTTGGGGCGGGTGCGATGGCCTTGTCGTCCTTTTTTGTTGAAAAAATTCTCTCCTATGATCTTTTTTGTCCGCCAGCTCGGAGGATAGGGCAATGCTGGAAAGCAACCCGAGCGCCGTAGCCGGTGATGGAAGCATGAGGGCAATATACGAGCATGTATGTTGCCCTTTCCCATGCATTCATCTTTAATGCGATGAAGTGGACCCCATGTCAAGACTGATTTTGACATTTTTTAAGCTACACTTTTTAGGTTTAAGTCCGCCTTATTTCGGCGGGGCCGATAGCTTTGTTGTCCTTTTTTTGTTGAAAAAATTGGCTCTCCGATATTTTCCGTGGTTGTAATTTGAGTTTAATTCGGAAATAATAGTCAATTTTTTATTCACAACAAATGGAACAGTGTCATATGGGATTGAATTAGATTTAGAGTTGCCTGATGTTGAAATTTTGAATGTATCCCGCGATAGCAAAGGAAACTATGTCATTGAACTTCAGAGTACGAAAAAAAAGGGCATCTGCAGAAAATGTGGAAGAGAAACTCAACGCTTTATCGGTTATGATGAATGGATAACGATTAGGCACTTGCCGATTCTTGGACGAAAAGTGTATTTAAAAATTCGGCCACGTCGCACTCAATGCTT
>NZ_JBFXHE010000286.1:0-5829 GCF_050177295.1 Desulfobacter sp. | reverse complement strand
CATCACTATATTTTAATATATATTCTTGGTAACCATCCGGTTGGTCAGAAGAATTCCTATGGGCAGCCGTGGGTTGAGGCGAGAAGCCCGGAATATTAATGTGGCACGTATTTGCCCAATAATATAAGCGTTGCAGCAAAGTATTTGTGGGTAAAATACGACTGTGTTAGGATTTAAGCAATCAAGAGCAAGGAAGGTGGCAATGACGGAAAATAATATAAATTCTGTGGAGATGCAGGAAAAGATGTCGGATGCATCCCAGGCACTGGCAAAGAGTATCGCCCGATGGACAGGGGATGAAAATCAGGTGGATACAAAAATCCCAGGTCTCCGGCTCAGTCGCTGGACTACTCCGACAGAACCAACGAGTTATACACTTGAATCAAGCATCTGCCTGATCGCCCAAGGGACTAAACGGGTACTGCTGGGAGAGGATGCCTACGTGTATGACGCAAATCGGTTTTTGATAACATCTGTGGATCTGCCGGTTGTGGCCAACATCATTGAGGCGAGCAGCGAAAAACCCTATCTGGGTGTGATATTGGAAATTGATTTAAAGGAAATCTCCCAACTCACTGTAGACAGTGGTCTCCCGGTGGGCCGCTCCGGACAGGCCCAGAAAGGCATGGCTGTTGGCCGGCTTTCATTGCCTCTGCTTGAGACGTTTCAGCGCCTTATTGACCTTCTCACGGAAGAAGAAAACATAAAAATCCTTGCACCGCTTATCAAGCGGGAAATCTTTTTTCGCCTGCTCACATCGGATCAAGGCCCGCGCCTTCAGCAAATAGCGGCTTCAGGAAGCCACAGTCATCAGATTTCAAAGGCAATAGCCTGGCTGAAAAATAATTATACCCACCCCCTTCGTGTAAACGAACTGGCGGCCAGCGCTGGTATGAGTAAATCAGCATTTCATAACCACTTTAAAGTGATGACCTCAATGACCCCTCTGCAATTTCAAAAACGGTTACGCTTGAATGAGGCCAGGCGGTTGATGTTGACTCAAAATATGGATGCCATGACAGCAACATTTGAGGTGGGTTATGAAAGCGCCTCGCAGTTCAGCCGGGAATACAGCCGTCTGTTCGGCGCTCCTCCCTTACGGGATATCAATCGTTTACGTCAGACAGCTTCTGCTTAATTCTCCTTTTCAATATTGCACAGCAGCGCTGAATGGGGCCAGCTACCGGTTTCTTTGCTACAGAAATCATGATCGTCGGGGCACAGAATATTGGCATTGGACTCGAATACGCGGAAAAGTCCGGGCAGTTTCCCATCGCTCTCAGGGAACCACCATCCGTGCTGCAGGTCAACCATATCTTCTCTGATGGTGTCTGACACTTCGACCTTTTGGCGAATTTTTCCCAAAGGCGTGGAGATGACAGCCCAGTCTCCGGCTGCAAGACCTATTTTTTCTGCTGTAGACGGATGGATCGTAACAACGGGATCAGGATGTTTTTTGCGTGCCTTTTCGATCTGTCTGTGTTCGGAATGGTACATGGGCTTGAAGCGGCTCCCTGTGATGAGAATAAATGGATATTCTCGGGCCAGCTCAGGGCTTCCCACAGGAGTTAAAATAGGTTCCTGATAAACCGGGAGGGGCGGCAGGTTTAATTTTTCAAAAATTGAGGACCTCAACTCCACCTTTCCCGAAGGTGTTCCGAACCCAAGCGTTTCGTAACGGCGGAACTCCCGTTTCCCGAAAATGCCGTATTGTTCACAAAATGCTTTGAATGACAGTCCGATGGGTGCAAGGCAGTAATCGTAGACCTGTTCCACCGTTTCCCAAGGCCAGTTGTCTTCCTGGCCCAGACGCAGGCCCAGGCCCCGGTAAAAGTCATAACTGTTACGGCGCTCGTATAAGGGTTCTATACCCTGGGGGCATGGCATACAAAAATCCCTGGTCAGCCAGAGTTCCGGCTGTTCCACGGTGGAAGAGGCCGGGAATACATAGTCGGCAAGTGCTGCGGACGGGGTCAGGTAGTAATCCATAACCACATAGAGCTCAAGGGATTTCAGGGCATCAAACACCCGCTTAGTATTGGGGAAAGAAAGAAGGGGATTGCTGGCAAGGGAGATGGCTGCTGTCACTGGGTAGGGCTTGCCGGTGATCATGGCGTTCATAACCTCCCTAGCATGGGCCAGGTTGGAGTGCCAGGCCTCGGGAGCGGCCAGGTAGCCCGCAGGTAGTTTCTTGTTTGCTTCTTGGTTCATTTCCCAGCCCGGGAAACCGAAAAAAGGATACAGGTCTGACCCAAGCTGCTTGGCCCGCTGGCTGACAGGGATGCTTTCATTCATCTCAAGGGCTTCCCAGTCGATGATTTTACCGATGTCCCCGGCTATGCTAAGGGTTTCCCCGCCGGGGACTTCCAGGTTGCCGGTGATGGCCCTCAAGATTGCGCGGGCCCGGGCACACTGGGTGGCATTGATCCCCTGCTTATCCAGGCCGTAACCCCAAGGCATGATGGCCGGTTTGGCCGCAGCATACATGCGGGCCGCTTTTACGACAAGCGCTTGGGGAATGCCGGTAATCTCGGACACCTTTTCAGGAGGATAGCCTGCTGCCGCAGCCTTGAGGTCCTCAAAGCCAACGGTCCACTTGTTCACAAATTCTTTGTCGTACAATCCCTCCTCAATGATCAGGCGAATCCAGCCCAGCAGAAGGGCCACATCCGTACCCGGCCTGATCTGGAGCCATAGATCAGCCATTTCGGCTTCTTTTGTACGTCTGGGTTCAATGACGATGAGTTCAGCCCCCCGTTTTTTTGCACGGACCAGTTCGGGATAAAGACCCACGGGATCGGAGTTCACGGGATTGGCACCCATCAGGACAATGCAGGAGGCTTCAACACGCCCGGGCATGATCATGCCGCCGTAGGTGGCATACTCAGTGGCGTAACTCGGACACATGCAAATGTTGTTGACGCCGCAGGTATTGGGGGATCCGAAAAGATTGAAAAACCTGCGGCAGTCCCAGTGGTAGGTCCGTTTGGTCCCATGGGTGAAGGCCAGGGTTTCGGCCCCGTACCGGGTTTTGAGTTTGGACAGTTTGTCCGCCACCTCGTCCAGAGCCTGTTCCCATGTCAATCTCTGCCACTGGCCTTGGCCTTTTTCTCCCTTCCGTTTCAGGGGATGGTTCAGACGCTGGGGATGATGGACATGATCCGGCATCAGTCTGCCCCGCTCGCAGATAACACCCCGGGTCACCGGGTGGTCCGGATCTCCCGTAACTTTGACTATTCTACCATTTTCAATGTGCAGCAATGTGCCGCAGCGCGGATGGCAGAGTCCACAATAGCTTTTTTTTACTTCGACCATTTTACCCCCTTAGTCATGTTGTTTAACAGGTTTTTATTCCCCATTAAAACGTTGATGAACCTGTAAGAAGTCCAACCGAAGGCTAATCTCCATCTCCCCATACCTTTGCACTACGGCTTACTTTTTTACGAACTGTCGCCCAGTCCTTGCCGACGTTGAACATGGATTCCGGCATGGCTTTCAGCATTTTTTGATACAGGGACAAGGGAACTGTAAAGGTCAGTTCATCGGTTTTTAAATATTTTCTTGCCGAAGGATCAAAACCGCCGAGAATCGCTTTTTCTTTTCCCTGCTCCTTGTAATAAAGGGGCCAGGAAATAATATTCGTACATCCGGCTCCGAACGGGGATGCCACGCTGTCCACGTCTCCCGTGGTAAACATGGTATGGGTAAAAAGGCCGGTCAAGACTTCAGGACGAGCGAAAAAGATGACAAATTCGGGCTCCTCGCCATCCGAAAATAAAGACAATGGTTTAAAGATGCAATATTTTGCCGGTGCTTTGCGGGGATCCACCTTGTCCAGAAATGTTCTCATGGACGCGGGAGAAGGCAGGTACCGCTCACCATGAATAGGCGTCCCTTCAAATCCTGTGGTTACATAATGCTCAATGAATCTAAGGTTGGGTTTCATCATGGAGCAATAAAAAACACCTCCGGGACAACCGTATTCCTCGGATGAAATATAAGCGGCACAATGTTTTTTTCTGGCAAGCCAGATATTGCCAATGACACAGGAAAAATTTTTAAAAACCGCTTGCATGTCCACCTGCCCCTGCTCCTCCATTTCACGGGAAATGGGGATACCTGGTTTTGGGCCAAAGGCTTTTTGGGGCTTGGTGTTGTCATAATACACACCAAAGGGCTCTTCGTTCAAGCCCAGATGTTCCAAAAATATTTTTGTATCTGCGAAAATAGATTGAATATTCATTTTGTTTCCTTTTGCGTTGTATATACAACTATTATGGCATAATTTTAGTTTTATCTATTTGTTGCCTTTATTAAGGTTCGATATGATGTGTAACAGGGCGGCCTGACATGCCGACTGCTCCTCTTCAGTCAAACCGCGCTGCGCGTCTTTTAAAATGGTTTTGGCGATATTTGAACAACGCTCTACTGTTTCCAGAACCTTGGGAGTGGGTGTAACGAGCTTTTGCCTGCTGTCTTTAGGATTTTTAGTTCGTACGATCCAATTGCGCCGTTCAAGCCCCTCCAACAGGCGGCTTACGCTGGATTTTTCAAGATAAGGCCGCTCTCCAAGTTGTCTTTGGGTAATAGCGCCTTCATTCAATAAAATAATAATAGCACCCCATTGTTCAGCTGTCATGTCTATATTCGCCGCTTGGAATTGTGCTGCAAGCGTATTGCTTAGTAGTCTATTAGCTAACCCGCTTAAATATCCCAAGGATTTATTATGATCATAATCAAACACCATATTTGTTGTATATACAACCAAATAAACAGTGTCAAGTAATTTTAGGTGCTCTGGATGAATGTTCGCAGCATCCTTTTGTAAGAAAGTCTGTGTAACCATAGAGATCTTTCAACTTTCGTTATGGGCTGAGCCTGGGATTAATAAACCAGGTCAGCCCATGGCTGTTATATGGAAATATTACAAGTATCCAATTGGTATCCGGTGTATAGTTAGGGTCCAGTATTTAGCCTTGATGAAGCTTTGAATCAGAATATGAGGCTCATGAAAACATGAAAACTACTCAATATATTGAACAGATCGATTCTCCTTGATTTTATCGCTTTCGCGGATAGGAATTGAGAGTTGACTGTGTCTATGACCAGTCGCTATTGTTCCGAAAAAGACCATGGGCACTGGCGTTTCTATTGTTGGGATTAGCCCTTCTCCAATTTTCTTCGAAATCTTGTAAAATAAAATCCAAATTTTATATATAATTGTATTTCAATTGGTTGCTGAATTTTGCCACTTGATAAAATTCAAAGAACCAGCTAAACATGTGGCCCGCTAAAAATAATGACGGGAGCAATGAGTATGAACAAGCTTGAACTAATTCAGGCAATCAAAGATAGAACAGGGCTGACCAAACAGGAATCCACAGACATGGTGAAGCTGTTTTTCGATAGCCTCACTGAGACTATGGTTAAGGGTGACCGGATTGAGATTCGGGGACTGTGTTCTTTTTTCATCAAAAAATACGACGGCTACACTGGCAGAAATCCCAAGACTGGGAAAAAAGTTAAGGTCCCCGCAAAAAGGCTCCCTTTCTTCAAGCCAGGAAAAGAATTGAAGGAGAGGGTCGATTATCCCAATTCAAAACGGTCTTCTCATAAACTCAAATGATATTAAGGCCCAGTGAATGGTACATCAGCATTTAAGTGTTTCTCCTGGGCCTACAGAAGGAACACTATATTCTGAATCAGGGGAAAAACTGATACCGCCTGAAGGGTGGGCTTTTTTGCCCGCAGGGGATGCCGCGGTTACGAGGCGAGTAAAATCAAAGAGCCCCGTATGGGTGGTCCAGGTAAAATACCGCAGACGGATGA
>NZ_JBFXHE010000285.1:0-5884 GCF_050177295.1 Desulfobacter sp. | reverse complement strand
TCAGCATTGTGTCACTGAACCTTTGAATGAGAGGGAGAGTACTTCTTCAGTCAGTCCTTCCCCAAAATGTTTTTTTGCCGTTTCATCAATGAAACAGTTTACAGCAGCTCGGAATAATTTTTGTGTCCGGACCACTTGGGCAGATCATCCTGTATTTCAATTACCCTTGAACCATAGAAAAGATGGCATGTTGGTTTGAATGACTCTGGCACCTCGACTGGATACCCGAAATCAAACAACGATGGGAAAGCGAGCCACATCCTGCGCCCTTCATCAGCAATTGGGGTGCCACATTTACCGCAGCGAACTTTACAGGGGAGAATGCGCTCTGGCCGATTTTGTTCACTGTTATAAAAAAACAGATCCTCCAAACCAGCGATGAACCTTACATGGTGTTTGTGGAAAATCGCCGCCCACTGCATAGGTGCACCATGTAGCCTCTGGCAAGTCGTACAATGACAAATTTTGGCATCCACTGGATTCGCGCTCACCTCATATCGGACGGCTCCGCAAAAACATGAGGCTTGGTATTTGGCAACAAACCCTGTGTCTTCCAGGGAAGCATAATCGAGGCCGAATGAGGTTTCCATTATCAATGCCTGTTTTTTTTATTCCGTTTTTCTTATGCCCTTGATTACAACAAAAGAGCCTCTCCCGAAGCCTTCCACAATGGTATTGGGTATTTCTCCAGGGATAAGGGTTTGTAAAACATTCGATATCACAAAACCCGATACATTAAGATAGCTTAGCACCTCCGGCACTGAGAAAAAGGTGGCATCTTTGTAGAACTTGCTGTTTTCTTTCTTTTCAGAATACTGTTTGCCAAGCTCGCTCTCTTTGTCTACAAATCCAACAATAATGAATCCATCGTTTTTTAATACCCGGAAAGCCTCTCTAAAAGATTTAACGATATCATCAACAAAGCAGATGGTCGTTACCATCATAACAAAATCAAACCGGCTATCAGAAAAGGGCAAATTTTCTGCAACACCGGAATGAACGTCGATGCCTTGTAATCTTGCTATGCTTGCCATTTTTTCTGAAGGCTCAACGCCGACCTTAATCCCCAGAGGAACAGCAAACTTCCCCGAGCCAACGCCTACTTCCATGCCCTCCGCTCCGGCGGAAGGGATAAGCCGGCGGATTGTCTCTATTTCAGCTGCATAGAAATCTGGGTGCTTATCAAACCATTGGTCATACTCCTCACTGTACTTTTCGAATGATTCAATTTTGGGCATGATCAACTCCAATAGGCTCATCATGGAACGATTGAGCTGTGCGGCACGGCTTTTTGTGTCCGCACCGGTGACAGGTTAGCTATAATTCTCAATAATCTGAAGAATATCCCTACCCGGCCCAATTATGCAAGAAAAAATAGTATTTGATGAATCAGAACAGCAAAGCAACACCACACTATCCACCTCTTCTCCTAATAGATCTGGATCATAATTTGATGGGAAAGGGCCAGTACTCACCCTGGAAGCACTGGTGACTCCATGAAAGCTCTGTACCTTTTCAATGAGTTCACTTAATCCGGTGTTGCTCTCATTCGGGGATGTATTGGATTGAGGGAACAGTTTTTGTAAAAACCATCGTCCAGACCGTCCAGGTACTTCCCGATTTGAAATTGTCCCTGGAAATGCTATCATCAAACCATGTTAAAATGCCATACTCGGTGCGGATCGTTATTACCATAATGATGCTACTGGCTCCGATGGCGCCAATGCCCCATGTAGTTGAAAAAATACTCATGCTGATCAATGGTACTCTCACCAAGCCTATAGATATTTTTGATCTGCTGCTTCACCTGTTTCCGCTGATTCTCTTGATCCTAAAATTCATAAAAGACCGTAGACGGGCTCCTTAGCCTGGGGAGTGCGGCCCTGGGTAAAAAGTTTTGCAGAAATTATCGTCCAGTACCGTCCAAACGAAATCTGTTTCTGAGCCCCAGCGCAGTAAACGTCAATATTTAGCGCCATTTAAGGCCATAACCACATCCGTGTTGGGCGCATTCCCATTTTCCCGGTTTTAAAAAAGTCTATCTTTTAGTGGAAAAAGCATGATATTTCCTGCTAAGCTGAAACGAACAAAAAATGGATTGTACTGATGAAAAAAGCTGAAGATTGCAATACTGTTGATGAAGTCTATGCTTGCCTGAAAGAACTGGAAGAAGATCCGAATCGCTTGATTCGAAACGCTAAAGAATTGGAACAGATGGAACAGGAACTTCTTGGATATACGAATCGGATAAGCGCCTTGCTTTTAAAAAAAGTATCCAGGCCTCAGTAGATTCCCCCGATCGGGTTGATCAAGAAAAAGAGTTGATGTCCAACTGGCCGGGGCGGATGAAAAGCGAAGGGTTTGAGACCGTTTCGATTCAGCTTTGTACAGGTATTCCCTCAAAAGCATTGATAAATGCGCTTATTAAAAATGCAACACAAAAAAACTGGATCATCGAGTTTCAGAGAGGATGAATGCCGGAAACGAATAGGTAATTCCGCAGAAAATTTTGCCATCATACGCCATATAGCTTTAAATCTCCTGAAACAGGAAAACAGTATGAGAAAGAGCATAAATACAAAACGCCTGCAAGCGGGCTGGGATGATATTTATCTCATGAAAGTGCTTGGAGTCAATACAATTTAAATGCGTTTGCCCTGCCGGGCTGGCCGGTGTCTCTTCCATTGTTTCTATCTCCTTTTTTAGGGTGTTCAAGGATAATGCCGTTTTTGGCAATCCGCATACCGGTTTTAGAAAAGGGGATGCTTGAATTTTTCTTTGTCTTGCCGCCGATATCGGTTAAAACAAAACCTTTATTCAACCCTTTTCGGGGTGAGTTTTGCGGTATTGCGTTTTAACATAACCGATTGCCCTGGCAAAAGTAAAAGAGCTTTACCCAATCCTGTTTTTTTACTATGAAAGAGAAGTGTAAATAAACCGCTTTCCTTTGTTAAAGAATTTTATTCTCAAGGAGAAAAAATGCCTGTAATTGTCCAATATATTGTTGTCAGGGATGGAGATAAAAAGATGACATTCGCGACAAAAAAAGAAGCAGACGACTATGACAAGATGCTAGATATTGCCGACAATTTGTTTGATTTTCTTGAAAATTCCGATATCGTTCTTGATGAAACCCGCAAAGAAGAAATCTCCCTTTTGTTGGCTGAAAAACGCGATGAGGTGATGCCCATTTTAAGGGGCGTCTCCCCCAAAGCCCAAAACAACCGTAAAAAAAACGCCTCTTCTTCAGAAATTGCCAAAACCCGGGGCAAAGCCGTTGCAAAACAGGCTGCGTCCAAACAGGCCGAGACCTCTGAAGCCAACACAGATCCTGAAGTCAAGCCTGTTGCCAAGTCTGCGGCCCAGGCCGCTCCTCCCATAAAGGAGGCATCTTCAAAAAAGAGTGGATAGACGGGATAGTTTTTTAAATCCAAGTGTCGGTTTTTGGCCAAAGGAAAATACCTATGCCGTTTTTTTTATTTAGGCTGATGCGTGTGGTTGCAGTTCTGCTGTTTGCAGCAGGCGTGGCGTTGTGGTTATTTGTTTCCAGGGAAAAACCCCAAAAAAAGGAAATGGTTAATACGCCTCCCAAGGTGTTATGTGTTCCCGCAGTATCGGGCAATGCTGATATGATCGTTGAAGCCTTTGGGACGGTTATGCCCCGAAACAGTGTGAAGCTGGCCATGGAGATTGCAGGCCGGATTGATTATGTCCATCCTGATTTCCGTGAAGGTGCAAGCATTCATAAAGATGAGATTCTTTTGCGCATTGACCAGCGCACCCTTGTCTTGAATGAAAGAAATGCCCGGGTCCTTGTGGATCAGGCCCGGGCCGATATCCGCCTGCTTGAACAGGAAATATCGAATTTAAAGGCAGATGCCGGGCTTGCCCGTTCTAATCTGCAACTGGCTGCCAAGGAGCTGGAGCGGGTCAGGGCGCTGGCTGAAAATCAGTTTGC
Organism: Desulfobacter sp.; assembly: GCF_050177295.1. NCBI lineage: Bacteria > Pseudomonadati > Thermodesulfobacteriota > Desulfobacteria > Desulfobacterales > Desulfobacteraceae > Desulfobacter > Desulfobacter sp. The sequence goes on along the minus strand of NZ_JBFXHE010000285.1, from coordinate 1,926 downwards.
ATCCAAAACCAGTTTGGATAAGGTGGAACAACAGTATCTGTCCGCGAAAAACCAGTTGCAGAAAATCACCAATGCCCAGGAACTTGTCCCCTCACGGATGGCCTTGAAAAAATCAGCCTTGGCTTCGGCACAGGCTGCACTTGCAACGGCTTCTCTGATGCTTGAAAAATCCGAAATTAAAGCAGGCTTTTATGGCTTTGTGGTGGCCAAACAGGTCCAGGTCGGGGAAATATGTTAATCCGGGCCAGGTGCTTGGGGTGATGTATGAAAAAGATGCCCTGGATGTGGATATCCGTGTTCACCTTGAAGAACTTCAATGGCTGGGTTCTGTTTTTGAAAACGGGGGGCGGCCCCAAGTGATTATAACTATTGCCAATCTGGAAGGCGGACGATCTCCGTTGTGGCCGGGTCATGTGGTCAGAATTAAAGCCGCCATTGACGAAAAAACCCGGACCATGCCCATGACGGTGGAAATTGGTAGCCTGGATGTTAAAGATCCTTTGCTGCTGCTCAGACCCGGTGTCTTTGTTAAGTGCCGTGTCAAAGGGGAACAAAAAGAAAATGTGTTTAAGATTCCACGAACACTCATGCGCTCTCCCGATACCCTGTATCTGGCTAAGGCAAATCATCTCGTGATTAAGAGGGTCAAAGTGATCCGGCGGTTTGAAGACGATGTTTATATTACAGACGGCTTAACCCCAGGTGATCTGATCATTGAATCTCCCCTGCCCGGGGCTTTAGACGGTATGGCAATCACGGTTAAAAAGGCCGGGGAGAACTAAATGAAGGCCCTTGGCAAATGGTCGGTGGAGCATCGGGTTACGGTGAATCTGATCATGGTCTTTCTGATTGTGGCCGGGATGTTTACGGCCATGAACATGAAGCGGGAGATGTTCCCGCAGTTCTCTTTGGATATGATCAGTATTGCCGTGGATTACCCGGGTGCCTCCCCCGAGGATGTGGAAGAAGGTATCTGCATCAAAATTGAAGAACAGCTCAAAAGTCTTGAAAATATCAAAACAATGTATTCTACGGCGGTTGAAGGACATGCCGGCGTGGTACTGGAACTGGATGCCGGCACGGACATTGCCGCCAAGCTTAACGAAGTCAGAACAGAGATTGACCTGATTGACTCTTTCCCCACCCTGGCCGAAGATCCTGTGGTGATTGAGATCAAAAACAATGAGCCGGCCATTTATGTGGCTGTTTACGGTGATGTGGCCGAACGAACCCTTAAACAGACTGCCGAGAAAATCAGGGATGATCTGGTGGGTTTTGATGAAATATCGCTGGCAGAACTCATGGGGGTTCGGGAGTATGAGATCTCCGTGGAGATTTCAGAAGAAAATCTGCGCAACTTTTCCCTCTCTTTTGATGATGTGGTGCGCGCCGTGGGCTCGGGAAGCCTTGAATTGCCCGGCGGGCTGATCAAAACCAGTGGTGGCGAATTTTTAATCCGGGCCAAGGGCAAACGGTATACCGGTGCTGAATATGAACAGATTCCCCTGGTGACAAGGGCTGACGGCACTGTGGTGCTGGCTCTGTTTCTGGATTTAGGCCTTGCCTTCTGGGTGGCATCGGGTATTCCTATCTCCTTTACTGCGATATTGTGTCAAAAATAGGTATTTTACTCTGGTAGTGGGCATAGGATGTCTGATCATCAGTTTAGGACTGATTGCCAGCGGCCATGTGCCGTACACTTTTTTCCCCAAAAGTGATTCCAACTGGATGCATTCGGAGATCGTTTACCCTTTGGGCACCCCCTTTGATACCACCCAGAAAACCATTAAACAGATTGAAGCCGGGGCCTTTAAACTCAACGATTATTTCAGGGATCGGGTTGAGGACAACAAAGATCTTATCGTAAATACCTTTTCCCTGGTGGGGGTTATACCACAACGGGACTGGAAAGAGGGGGTATCGGGG
>NZ_JBFXHE010000284.1:0-5912 GCF_050177295.1 Desulfobacter sp. | reverse complement strand
GGATCTGCCCAATGAAAAGCCGGTCCAGGCACTCTTATATATTTCCATTAAACAAACCCGCGCATGCCGGATCATGGCGTGTGGACGTTGTCAACAATAGCGGGCAGGTAATCGCAAGAACCGATTTCACCGTTGGGATCTGACAGATTCTTTCATCCCTTGATATCCTCCCCACTTCTGAGATAAAGCAGGGGATGCAACCTTGGTATCTCTACACGCTCTTGTGATCGAACGACACCTTCCGCAGCCGAAGCAGAGATAAATATTAAGGAATGAATTTATCATTTGCCACCCAGAGGGTGGAATCCTGGAATGAAGATGTGTCATAACCCACGCCGTTATATGTGTTTGCAGGGATGGTCAAGCACTTAGCCAAAATTGATATAATGTTTGTTGCATATCCATAGGATGCTCCGTGATAATCCCCTAAAAGCGATAAGTCAATTTGCAATAAGCCGACGGCCCCACTTCAACCGGAGCGGAAAAAGATTCCTGTACAAATTCCACGTGGTCCCCTCTCAATAGATTTTGGCCCACCACAGAGAACTCCAGGTCAGGCAGAATCTGCCAGGCAAACCGGATATCCATGGTCAGGTAACTATCGACTTCATAGGTCTTGTCGGTATCAAAGGAATACAGGGCATCCATATCATCCACAAAACGGAACCAAAGATTGAGCTGCATGGTTTTTGAGACGGCAAAATCACCCTGCAGCGAAATTTGATGATGGGGAAAACCGAAACTGTCGTATACTTCTACTTTGTTTTCAAGAAGACTATAAGCAAGGTGCCCTTGGAAAAAATCAGAGTACCTGTATTTTAACGACAATTCCACCCCGTAGGTTTCTGCGGAACCCTCATTGGTAAGGGTTACATATTGGGTAACCCCGCTGCCTGTGAAAACTTGATTTAACTGCCCGGTTCTCAGATCGTCGTAATTGTTGAAAAACACTGCCAGATCCATTGAAAATGAATCGATCGGGATAAATCTATACCCCAGCTCATAGGCTGTCACTTCTTCAGAATCGTAGTCGTCGTTTCCCTGGGCGACAACGGTAAGAGGAAGTCCCGGTGGCGGGGTGAGACCGAGCTGGGATGTGTTAAAGGCAGCATTTTTAATTTCTCCATCGGACTCGAACCGGCTGGGGGTCCTTACCGCCCGGGAGACCGCTCCCCAGATTTTATGTTCATTGTTCACCGCCCACAGGGCTCTGATGCTGGGCTGAATCTCCATATTGCTGTATTCGTTGTGTTCGATTTTTGACCCCAGGGTCAGCTTCACGGCATCGTCGGCCAGGGATATTTCATCCTGAATAAAGCCGCTGAAAAGATGATCTTCTTCTTCCGTGGGATCTATGGAAACGATATATGACTCAACAAACCGGTCCCGGGTATACCGGTACCGGATTCCCCAGACAATATCGTTCCACGTCCCTAAGCCAAACCGGTGGGTGGCATCAATGTCAAAGGTGTCACGGTCTGATTCATTGATATCCTCGGCCTGATTTTTTCCGTCATAATAAACCTGAAGGGTGAAATCAGAATCCGGGGAAATGGTTCGCTTCCACCGGGATAAAAGATTCCATCCCTTGGTATCTGTTTCCACAGGCGTGGACGTCAGGTAAGTTGGCGGGATCAAGTCGGCCAGCAGCAGGGTCTGATCAATGTCGGCCTCATAGATATCACCCTGGAGGGTTAGGCTGTCTTTACTTGAGAGCATGGAATCCAGCCGGAATCCGGCTTGGGTTTTGGTCCAGGCATCATCCGCATCAGATCCGGTCTCCAGGGTGAATTCATCTCTGCTTTGATGTTTTGCATAGAACCGCCAGAAGGTATCTTGCCCCAGCGCATCCCCGTACCTGACGCTTGAAATTACATTTTCATGGTTTCCGGAACCAAGGGCGACATATCCCCCCTGGGTATCGCCGGCCTTGTGCCCGAGACTGTCATTTATCAGCTTGAACCGGTCAAGATCCAGGAACAGCACGCCAAGCAATTCGCCCTCTCCACAGTTTGCGACTTCCCGTATCAGGTTCTCCCGGAACATGGTCCGGTTGGCAAGGCCTGTGAGGTGGTCATAATAGGCCAATTCCTGGATCTGTTTCTGCTGCAGGATCACGTCATTAAAAGCTGCGCTTGCCCTGAGCATGTATTTGATACGATATTTGAGAATCGCCCAGTTAATGGGTTTGCTGATGAAATCCGTGGCCCCGACGGTAAACGCCCGGTCAATGGATTCCATGTCATCCAGGCCCGTCATCATCAAAATAGGCACATGCTTTCCATTGGGTAGAGAGCGAATGGCTTTGCAGGCTGTAAACCCATCCATTTCAGGCATGTTCACATCCATGAGCATTGCATGGGGATTCAATTTTTCAAAAGCGTCAACAGCCTTGAGGCCGTTTTCCATAACCTCCACCCGGAACCCATGTCCGTCTAAGGCAGCCTTCATGAGCATCCGTATGGCTTCGTCGTCGTCAACCGCCAAAATCAAAGGGTTTTCAGACGCTTCAAGATTCTGGTTATCATTGTCCCCGTGTTGGTTCATATTCATGTCTCCACCATATATTCCTTTAATTGACTCACTGCCTGGTCAAGGGCCGACCCGATTTCCGTTATGATTTGGGATAAACGTTCTAAATTATCGGTTTTCCGGGTGTTTTCCTCCAGTTTTTTATATAAGGACGATAGATGAACAGCACCAAGGTTCCCGCTGCTGGATTTCATGTAATGTGCATGGTCCCTGATAGATTTCATATCTCCATCCACCATGGCAAGGGATATTTTTTGTGTCCGTTCAGCAGCGTCCCTTAAAAATATTTTGATAATCTTGGTGAGAATATCATCCGCACCCGGGGGCTGCATACCACGGATCACATCCAGGGCCGCCGTGCAAATCCCATCTTCGTTGGGCTCAGCATCGGTATGATCTTCCTGCACCGCTGGCTGATCTATAACGCTGTCCTGCCATTCAGGCAGCCACCGACTCAAAACCGTCGCCATTTGGAATTTGCTGAAGGGTTTTGCCAAATGATCGTCCATACCGGCTTTGATACATTTCACCCGATCTCCGGCCAGGGCGTGGGCTGTCAGTGCGATAACCGGCAACTCGCCGCCGCTCCTGGAGATGCTACCCATGGCCCTGATTCTGCGGGTGGTATCATATCCGTCCATGACCGGCATCTGGCAGTCCATAAAAATTATATCGTAAGATTTATCCTTCACGGCAGCCAGTGCCTTTTCACCATTTGGGGCCAGATCCACCCTGCAGCCAAGGTTCTTCAAAATTCCGGAAGAAACTTCCTGATTAATGGTATTATCCTCCACCACCAACACCAGAGGTGCTTTTTCCGGAAGGACTTCTATTTCAGAGCGCCGGTCGTACACAACCGGGTTCGGCATTATGGAATCGGTTTCACTTGAGAATTTAACTGGGGCCACACTCTCTTGCGATACTTTCTCCAACTCAAGCTGAAACATGAATTCACTGCCGATACCGGATCGGCTTTCACATGAAATCCGGCCACCCATCAATTCCACCAGTTGCTTGGAAATGGCAAGGCCCAGTCCGGTACCTCCGAACTCCCGGGTGGTGGATTCGTCTGCCTGGGTAAAGGGTTTGAACAACCGGTCACAGACATCTTTTTCCATCCCGATTCCAGTATCCTTAACCGCAAAACCGACCTTCGTGAAGGCGTTTTTCTCTTCCAGGGTCTGCACCCGCACCCGTATTGTTCCTTTACTGGTGAATTTAAGGGCATTGGAAAGCAGATTTAAAAGAACCTGGCGTATCCTTAAAGGATCGGCATTCACAAAAGGAGAACCCAGTTGCCCGATGTCTACAATCAGCGTTAATCCCTTGCTTTCGGCCTGGCCTGCGATGATGTCCACGGTCTCTCTTACCAGGCTTTCAAGGTTGCAGGGCGTTGATTCAAGTGCCAGTTTTCCGGCTTCAATCTTGGTAAAATCAAGAATATCGTTGATGATGAGCAGCAAGGAGTCCCCGGATACCTTTATGGTATTTATAAGTTTTTTTTGATCCCGGGTCAACGGGGTGTCCATCAGCAGTTCCACCATGCCCAGCACGCCGTTCATCGGGGTTCTAATCTCATGGCTCATATTGGCCAGAAACATGGATTTGCTTCGGTTGGCGGCCTGGGCCTGATCCGCCAGGGTCACTGCCCTTTCCATAGCCTTTTGGAGCTTTACGGTTCTGTCCCGGACTTGATCTTCAAGATGAATATCCCGTTCCTCGATTTTTTCCAACATCCGGTTGAATCCGGCTGCCAACTCCCCTAATTCGTCCTCGGTATCACGCGCCACCCGGAGGCTGTAATCCTTTTCTTCCGAAATTTGTCTGACCGCTTGGGTCAGCCTAATTACAGGTACGGTAAATATGCGTTGCAGGCGGCCGGCCATTACGCCGGCAAAAACCATACCTGCAAAAGCAGCCAAGGCCAGATATCCCACCCATTCAACCAGGAGACGATACAATTCCTCCATGCCCGCCTGGAGAAATAAAAATGCAATTTTTTCCCCATCCAGGATGATGGGGTGGAGTATGTTCAGTTGATGCTTCAACCCAGCTCATCGTTTCATTGGTTTTAAAATGATTTTTTGGAAATGAGGGGATGTTCAATGAGCGGGGATCATGAGGTTTAAGGGTATAGGAGAGTTCCACAATCATTGTACCGTCGATGCGATAAAAGGCAGACTGGTAAAGTGACGATCGTTGACCCAGGGATTCAAGGCTCTTACCCAATACCTGACGATCTTCGAACATCAGGGCGGCGGCGCTGTTATCCCCCACAATGTGGGCCAGACTGCTAAGTTCTTCCATTGCGTTGCGTTTGTAAAGGAACCACTGGGTGGCAAATACAATTAGAACAGTCAGAAAAAGCACTGCGGAACAGGTGCCTAAAATTACAATATTAAGTTTGCTTTTAATGGACGTTTTTTTCAGCCAGATATTCATCGCTCCCCCCTATTGTTTTATTTCCAGGGCCAGGGACAAGAGCCGGGAATCAAGCTCGACGCCGGCGAAACCCGGGGCTTTCAAATTGATGATGAACCGCAGCCGCTGCCGTATGGTGACCAGTTGTATGGCACCGTTGTCGTCCGCAAAGGACGGGGCATCCCCCACCGTAATAACCCTTGACGATTTCAGTGTTCTGAGAACAGGCATCCAGTTCTGGCTCGATTCCAGATAAAGCAGGTGGCAGTCATCCATGCTCTCCCCGGTTCGATACTGCCTTACCTCAATGGGACGGGAGCCGATGCGCTTTGAATTCAACAATTCTCCAATTTCCATGGGCACATCCTCCCCCAGAAGCCCGATGACCAATGCAGCGTCTTTACTTTCAAAGGCAGATTCCGGCCAACGTATGAACTTGCTGAAATTATAAAGGTAGGCCGCTCGAAGTTTATATTCTGACACGCTCAGACGCCCGGTCCAATCCTGGGCCGCGCCCACACCGGACATCAAGTGCAGACCCAGGAAAACCATTACGAGCATGACGCTCGCCGTCTTTTTGATCATTTTAAAAGCGCCACGTAATTTTGGCATACAGGGTCCGTTGAATTTCCAACCGGGGTCAGGTAACTGTCGGATCTGTATTCCATATATTAATCTGTCTTCAAAAGATCAATGAGACTCTTTTTTTTGAAGAGTTGTCTCTGTGTGCCCGGCGTGTGAGACAGATCCAGCATTGGGTATGCACTATCCCTTGTCCATGCAGATCCGGGCCGCCACATTGACCGCTTCCACCCCATCGGAGGAATATTCCGCGCCGATGGATTCGGCCCACTCCCGGGTCACCACGGCGCCGCCCACCATGACCTTGCACCCAAGCCCGTTCTCCTTTGCCAGGGCAATGACCTCGGGCATGCGCACCATGGTGGTGGTCATCAGGG
>NZ_JBFXHE010000283.1:0-5915 GCF_050177295.1 Desulfobacter sp. | reverse complement strand
CCGTATTGATCAAAAAGATTTATTTTCGCATACAGAAAAGATAGCTGTGGCAATGAGCAATCCCGATTTATTTGATGATTTAATGCCCGGCCACTATAAAAGTGATCCGTTATCAGCTTTCAACAAGGATCTGGATGATACCCAGCGTGAAATAGTAACCTATCTGAACAAGATCACTCCTTCCCTTGAAAAAAAGTCTGAATCTTTTCCGCCTCCCCAGGCGCCCTCTCCTGCCCTGCATCTATCCAAAAATTCACAAGCCGTTCTTAATGGAGAGAAACGGCGCGGAGAAAGAAAACCGGAATCCAGGGTGTATATCAACGTGCCGTATTCAGAGAAAGATGAAGCCAAAGCCCTGGGTGCAAAATGGGATAAGCAGGAAAAATCCTGGTTTCTCAAACCAGGAACCGACCAAAAGCCATTTCAGAAATGGCTCGCCCCTACCCGGGAGAACCGCCTTGATATGAATAAAGTTACTGCTCAATTCCAGGATCAGGCATCTATACTCGGCTTGAAAATTGACAGCCCCCAGGCTGACGGTAAGCTGCACCGTGTAGCGGTTGAAGGAGATAAAAGCGGCAAAAAATCCGGTGCATATACGCTTTATCCTGACGGCCGGCCTGCAGGGTTCATCCAGAACCATAAAACCGGGGAAAAAGCCAATTTCAAATATGAAGGAGACATCGGCCAAATAATAATTACCCCATCTAATAAACAGTCCAGGTCAGCAGAACGGGATAACGATTATGCAGCTGCAGCCAAAAAAGCGTTCGGCATTTACATCAATGCAGAAAAAACCACGGATCACCCTTATCTTACAGACAAAAAGATCAATGGCGACAAAGAATACCGGGTTGATAAAAACAACCGGCTGATTGTCCCTGCCAAAAATCTTAAAACAAACAAAATCGAATCCCTGCAGTTCATAAACGAGGATGGGCAAAAGCAGTTTCTGACCGGCGGGAAAAAATCGGGAAACGCTTATACCATAGGCGAACTCGACGAACAAAAACCCATACTGCTGGCTGAAGGATTTGCAACGGGAAAGACCCTTAATGATGTGAGCCATCTGCCGGCGGTGGTCTGTTTTGATGCAAACAACCTTGAAAATGTGGCCAAACAGATCCGGGAATTGATGCCTTCCGCTGAGTTGTTCATTTGTGCGGATAATGACCACGCCAAGAAAAATAATGTGGGTGTAGAAAAAGCGCAAAAGGCGGCTAAAGCCGTTGGTGCTAAAGTCATTATCCCCAAGTTTACAGATGAATCAAAACAACTTGGATACACAGATTTCAATGACTTGGCCAAGTGCAAGATGGGTAAGAGCCGGGTTCAAAGTCAGTTGAAATCCCAAATCAAGTATCTCTCCAAAAATAAAGGCATCGGGCTTGAACGATGAAAAAACAAGAATACGGCCTTAAGCAGGCCAAGGCAAAAAAAAGCAGGTATCCCCTGCTCTTCCCGGTTTGTTTTTTGTTGTGGGCCTTTGCCTTTATGAGTTATGCCACGCAAACGATAGCCAGTGCGTTAAGATACCATCCTGACCTGGGCAGGCCGGTGTTTGATACGTATTACCTGCCCTGGAAGGTGTTTGAATGGCATAAATACATAACAGACACCCTGGTGGGTAATCAGGTTGACTTGATCTTTGGTGTTTTTGTCCTCAGCACTGTCTTGGGCTTTTTCCTGATTCTTAGGAAAAAGCCGAAAGGCAATTTAAACCTGCACGGCACGGCCACCTGGGCAAAGAAAAAAGATTTGGCTGCAATGGGACTTGACGCCAGGCAAGGCGTATATGTCGGCGGCTTTCCAACAGCTAGGGGAACCAAATACCTGATCCATAACGGCCCGGAACATATTTTAGCATTTGCGCCAACCAGGTCAGGTAAAGGTGTGGGCTTGGTTATCCCATCGTTGCTTGCCTGGCCGGGCTCAAGTGTAACCCTGGACATCAAGGGTGAAAATTACGCGTTGACATCAGGATACAGGGCCAAAGAATTAAATCATAAAATTCTTAAGTTTGATCCTGCCGATGAAACCTTTTCTTTTTCTAAATGGAATCCTTTGGCAGAAGTGCGGATCAATACAAATCATGCCATTGCGGATGCCCAAAATATTGCACAGATGATCTGTGACCCGGACGGCAAAGGTATGAAAGATTATTTTACCCAGGCCGGGTATGCGTTGCTGACCGGGTTGATTTTGCATGTCATTGTATCAAAGCAGGATGCCACCCTTGCAGATGTCGTGGCCGAAATTACAAAAAGCGACAATGAGGGGGATGTAAAAAACCTGCTTTATGCCATGATAGACAAAGAACACGCAAATATCTTGAAAAAACGGTATCCGGACATGGATACTGACCTGGCAGACAACATACAATCCACAATTGACAGTTATGCCGGTGAAGCTGTAATCAAAGCCGACCGTGAATTATCCGGGGTGGTATCAACCGCCATTACAAACCTTTCTTTGTATCGTGATCCCATTGTCGCAAAGAACACCTCTGAGTCTGATTTTTCCATTTCAGATATCATGAACGCTGAAACCCCTGTTGATTTATACCTGGTTGTATCCCCTGCCAACCTGGATAGGTTAAGGCCGCTGCTGCGTGTATTTTTCAATCTGGCGTTGAGAAAATTCACCCAGAAAATGGAGTTTGAAAACGGGCAAGCCGTAGTTGGTTATAAACACAGGCTGTTGCTCATGCTGGATGAGTTTACCAGTCTGGGCAAGTTGGAAATCATGCAAAAGGCCTTGGCGTTTATGGCCGGTTACGGCGTGAAGGCATATATCATTGTTCAGGATTTATCCCAGCTCCAGGAAGCATATACCAGGGACGAATCCATTACATCCAATTGCCATGTCAGAATTGCATATGCACCCAACAAGATAGAAACCGCAAAGCTGCTGTCGGATATGACCGGGAAAACCACTGTTGTGGACAAAAAAACCAGTGTTTCCGGCAAACGGTTCGGCGGCATGGGCAATGCTTCTGTGTCTGTCAGTGAAGTTGCAAGGCCGCTGCTCACACCAGATGAATGTATGAGGCTGAAAGGCCCAGTTAAAGACGAAAAAGGGGGAATTAAAAGCCCTGGCGATATGCTTATATTCGTCGCTGGTTACAACACTGTATACGGTCAGCAAATACTCTATTTTTTAGATCCTGTTTTCCAAAAGCGGGTTAAAATCCCGCCGCCCGGCAGCATTGATCTTTTCAAACTCAAAGAGGTATCGGAAAATGACATATAAAAGCAAAATCATAAAAATTATGCTGCCCTGCAGTCTCTTTTTTGCGGTCTGTTTTTTTATATCTCAATACTGTTATATCAATGCATCCGCCAGCCTGCCCCGAGGTATATATTTAAAAACCGCCCGGGCAATTGCCAACGGTTCCTTTGTTGTTTTTCATCCCACCATTGCCCAACAACCTCTTGTATCAAAGTACGTTAAAAATACCCCTTTAATGAAACGTGTGGCCGCTTTACCGGGTCAGGTATATCAATTGCCCCCGGCCTCGGATAGAGACAGCAAAGGCCGCCCTATTACAGCGTTTGAACCCAAAATAGGCATAGTACCAGCCAATCACCTGATCGTGGTTGGCAACACAAAATTTTCATTGGACAGCAGGTATATCGGCTTTGTGCCGCAATCTTCAATCATTGATACGATAACCCCTCTTTTGCTTTTCGGTCTCTGAAAAAAAATATTGGAAAGGAGTGAAAATGAGCGTCGTGTTGGACAGCTTGAAGCATAATTTAGGCCCCATTGTTACCCAGGCCCTGGATGATGATAACGTGGTTGAAATTATGCTCAATCCTGACGGCAAGCTATGGCTCGATACGTTTGACAAGGGAATGGTGGAAGTGTCAGCCATTCCTGCATCATCTGCCGCCGGAATACTGAGCCAGGTTGCATCCATGCTTGGGGCCGTCGTTACAAAGGATTCTCCCGTTGTTGAAGGTGAACTGCCCTTGGACGGCAGCCGGTTTGAGGGGTTGTTCCCTCCGGTTGTGGCCAATCCCACGTTCACAATTCGTAAAAAGGCCATCAGAATATTTACCCTGGATAATTATGTGCGGTCCGGAACCATGTCACCGGATCAGCAACAAATTATCTGCGATGCTATTGCGAACAAAAAAAACATCCTGGTGGTTGGCGGAACGGGTTCCGGCAAAACAACCCTGACAAATGCCATTCTTGCAGAATTGGCAAATATTGCTGGCGATGAACGGCTTGTCATTATCGAAGACACCAGCGAACTGCAGTGCCTGTCAAAAAATAAGGTGATGCTGCGTACAAACCGGAACACCAATATGCAACATCTTCTTAAAGCCACCATGAGGCTTCGGCCGGACAGAATCGTTGTGGGTGAAGTAAGGGGCGGTGAAGCCCTTGACCTTTTAAAGGCGTGGAATACCGGCCACCCGGGTGGCGTGTGCACCGTCCATGCCAATTCCTGTGCCGGGGGACTGGTCCGGCTGCAGCAGCTTATTGCTGAAGTAGTGCCGAATCCCATGGACGATTTAATCCAGGAGGCAGTTGATTTGGTGATTTTTATTAAAAGAACCAAACAGGGCAGAAAGATAGACGATATTGCCATCATAAACCAAAAGGATGCGGCGATACACAATTTAAAAATTCCAGCTTAAGCCTGGAACATGGAAGGATAAATCATGAAATCACTTAAGATCAAAATTATTTTTTTATTGGCGTTTGTTGCAATCCAGGGATCAGCCCAGGCAGAATTGTCAAAGATTCAAACATTGGCCTGTGAATCCATCCTATGTCTGTCATCCGCCGTACAGCCGTCGGAGTGCAATCCGGCCCTGAATTATTTTTATGGAATAAAGGGAGATAAAATATCTGAAACCCTAGATTTAAGAAGAGCATTCCTGAATAAATGTCCGGATTCATCCGCACCGGGAATGCCGAGCCTGATTAATGCAATCGTCAATTATTCAAGTCCGTTCTGCACCCTTGAACATTTAAATCATAATCTGGTTGAAGTGCGGATTTTGGTGAAATACGGCAGATTCAAATATGATGCTAAAACAATAAAAGTGGTTAATCCCGAATTACCGGTAGCTTGCAGGAATTATTACAATACTCTGATTAACCACGAATACACAGCATACACACAACTTTCTTATGTTGGAACTGATTTAGGATACAAGACGGAAGATGATGATGGAAATGAATTTTATGTAATCTATGCAGACTCCAGAAGTGAGCAAAACCAAATCGCTGCAGCATTATCAGATAACCATTGGGAATGGCATTAATAACCAGGTGACCCCACCAGAAACAATGGTGCCGGCCAACACCATTGTTTCTGGTGGTGTTGGCGGCAAACAGTTTTAAGATAAGGAAGTTATGGAAAATAAACGTACAAAATGCCTTAAATCATACGTCACAGCCAAAGAACACGCCAAGATACAGCAGTTAGCCCAACAAACCGGCCTGTCTGTTTCTGATTATATCCGCAGGATTACAATCGGCCAACGGATAGAATCAAGGCTTGACCAACAGGCTTTTTTATCTGCTCTTAAAGTGAATGCTGACCTTGGCCGGCTTGGGGGACTGTTTAAATACTATCTTTCCCAAGGGTTTAAAAATGTGCCTCCTGGAGAAATAAGAAAGTTGCTGCATGACATTGAAGACAGGCAACGGCAGCTTAAGCCGGTCATTTCTAAAATCCGGGATATGATGTAAGGTTGCAGCAAAGTTTAATGCCATGATATCAAAACGTATCCATTGTGCACCGCAAAACGACAACATAAAGCGTTTAGGGTTGTATATAGGTGCCGGCCATGAAGGGGAAAAGCTCTTTGCAAAATGGACAGCCGGCTGTTATGCCGGGCAGGATTATGATCTGGCCATTGATTAAATCAAAGCCACCCAGTAAATTAATA